>JAJUGM010000064.1 GCA_029268165.1 Bacteroidota bacterium | reverse complement strand
GGGGGGAATAAAGACCTTGTAAAAGAGATGATTAACATATTTATAAACCAGGTGGAAGAGTTTTCACACGATATGGACAATCATCTGGCTAAAAAGGAATATGAATTACTGGGGAAACTTGCCCATAAGGCCAAATCATCAATTTCCATCATGGGTCTTGAAAAACTTGCAAAGGAGTTAAAAAATCTGGAGAATCTTGCCAAAGAGAATAAAGAACCAGAAAAATATCCTATTATTCTTTCTTTTTTTAAAGAAGAAACAAGAGCCGCAGTGCAGGAATTACAAGAAGTACTTAAGAATCTAGATAATTATTTTTAATTGTGATACCATGCTAAAAACGGATAAAATAAATAATGTCATTGTTGCCAGGTTTGATAATATTGACAGGTTCAATGCTTTGATAACCGAACCTGTTAAGGAAGAACTTAAAAGTTTGTTTCACAAACCGGATACAAAGCTGGTATTAAATCTTGAAGGAATCAGGTTTATTGATAGTTCAGGGTTTGGGGTTTTTCTGTCAATATTAAAAACTGCCAATAACAGCCATGGCCAGTTTAAATTATGTAATATCGAACCTGAGGTTATGGAGCTTTTCAGGTTACTTCAGCTGCATAACGTGTTTGAAATACATGACAATCTTGACGATTGCATAAAAAGTTTTTCCTGACCAGCCAGGTTAGTTTTTATTAATGAATATTAATGAGTCATCTTTGCAGTCAATTAAGATGGCATCGTCTTTTTTAATTGAACCTGCAAGGATTTCGCGAGACAGTTCATTAACAATATTTTTCTCGAGCAGTCTTTTAATAGGCCTTGCGCCGAACTGCGGATCATAACCACGGTAAGCAATCCACTTTACAGCAGCTTCGGAGATATCTATCCTTATTTCATTTTCCTTCAGCATATCTGCTATATGCCTGAATTGTAGTTTTACTATTTGTTTAACCTCTTCTTTCGTTAACGGCGTGAACATAATCAGGTCATCGATGCGATTGAGAAATTCGGGACGTATTGTTTTTTTCAGCAATTCAAAAACCTGTTCTTTTGTTTTCTCGATGATTTCTTCCCGATTTTGTTCGGTTAGTCTGGCCATATTTTCCTGAATAAGGTGTGAGCCTGCATTTGAGGTCATAATGATAATGGTATTTTTAAAATTCACGACTCTTCCTTTATTATCTGTAAGCCTTCCATCATCAAGTACCTGCAGCAGAACGTTAAAGACATCCGGATGAGCCTTTTCAATTTCGTCGAGCAGAACAACAGAATAAGGCTTTCTGCGTATTGCCTCGGTGAGTTGCCCGCCTTCTTCATAACCAACGTAGCCCGGAGGCGCTCCGACCAAACGTGATACAGTATGTCTTTCCTGATATTCTGACATGTCAATGCGGGTAATCAGATTTTCGTCATTAAAGAGGTATTCAGCCAGTGCTTTGGCCAGTTCGGTTTTTCCAACTCCTGTCGTTCCTAAAAACAAAAAAGAGCCAATAGGTTTTTTGGCATTTTGCAGGCCAGCCCTGCTGCGCCTTACAGCATTTGAAACAGCTGCAATAGCTTCATCCTGTCCTATAATCCTTTTATGGAGTTCTTCTTCAAGTTTAAGTAGTTTTTCACGTTCGCCCTGAAGCATGCGGTTAACCGGAATACCAGTCCATTTTGATACAATTTCAGCGATATCTTCTGCTGTTACTTCTTCTTTAATTAACGGCCTGTCAGCCTGCATTTCTCTAAGTTTGTTCTGCAGGTCTTCAAGGTTGCGTTCAGCTTCTTTGATACGGCCATACCTTATTTCAGCTACTTTTCCATAATCACCTTGCCTTTCGGCCTGTTCCGCCTCAATTTTATAATTTTCAATCTGTTGTTTGGTTGTCTGAATGTTGGTTATTATATCTTTCTCTGATTGCCATTTAGCCCTCAGGTTTTTCCTTTCTTCATTAAGATCAGCTATTTCACGGGTTATTTCTTTGATACGATTGGTATCGCCTTCTCTTTTCATGGCCTCTTTCTCAATTTCGAGTTGCTGTATTTTACGTTCCAGCGTATCAATTTCGGCAGGTACTGAATCCATTTCAAGCCTCAGCGATGAAGCGGCTTCATCAATAAGGTCAATAGCCTTATCAGGCAGGCGTCTTTCAGTAATATAACGGTGTGACAGCTCCACAGCTGCAACGAGTGCCTCATTTTTAATACGAACCTTATGATGATTTTCATATCGCTCCCTTAAGCCACGAAGAATGGATATAGAGCTTTGCACGTCAGGCTCATCAACCATTACTATCTGGAATCTTCTTTCAAGGGCTTTATCTTTCTCAAAGTACTTCTGATATTCATCAAGCGTGGTAGCTCCAATTGCCCTTAATTCACCCCTGGCAAGGGCAGGCTTAAGAATATTGGCGGCATCCATAGCCCCTTCACTTTTACCGGCTCCAACCAATGTGTGAATTTCGTCAATAAAAAGAATCACTTCACCATTCGACGAAATAACCTCTTTAACTACTGCTTTAAGCCTTTCCTCAAATTCTCCTTTGTATTTGGCACCAGCAATAAGGGCACCCATGTCCAGTGAAAATACCTGTTTGCTTTTTAAATTTTCAGGAACATCGCCCGAAACAATACGATGAGCAAGCCCTTCGGCTATGGCTGTTTTCCCTACACCTGGCTCTCCTATTAAAACCGGATTATTTTTCGTGCGCCTCGACAATATCTGAAGAATTCTTCTTATTTCCTCATCCCTGCCAATTACCGGATCGAGTTTTCCAGTGCGTGCCTGATCATTCAGGTTTATGGCATAGCGGTTCAGGGCATTAAATGTGTCTTCAGCGGTCTGACTTTCTACCCTCGATCCTTTTCTCAATTCCTTAATTGCAACTTTCAAATCTTTTTCAGTTACACCAAAGTCTTTCATCATCTTCGAAACAGCATCGCCAGAAAGTAATATACCAACAATAACTGCTTCAACCGAAACAAACTGATCGCCTGATTCTTTTGAAAAATCAAGCGCCTTCTGCAAAGCTTTGGCAGCATTGGATGACAAATATTGTTCACCTCCGCTCACTTTAGGATAAGATTGAATGATGCTGTCCAATACCCGCTCAAAATCGTGAAGGTCAACACCCAGTTTATTCATCAGGAAATCAAAAGTGTTTTCACCCTGGCTGATGATTCCTTTTAACAAATGACCGGTTTCGACAGCTTGGTGCATATAGCCTGCAGCAATACCAAAGGCCTGCTGAACAGCTTCCTGTGCTTTTATTGTAAAATTGTTCAGATTCATATTTCAATTTTTTAAATCAGTTGTTCAAATTCTTTACCAATATAAAAACACAGTAACATAACGCCAATATGGCATTTTTTGATATAAATAACTGACATAATGGCTTATTTTATTATTTTCTAAATACGTGAAACGATTGAAAATTCAGTATGGATAATGGATAAGAAAATAATCTGATGATTCAAAAGGATTCAATACATCATGGTTTTTAAGCGTAATAATTTGTAACCTGCTGCATTTTATTTCGTAATATCCTAAGCATTGAAAGTATTTGCAATCGGTTGACCCTATCTTCTTAGCTCATGAGTGAACAGATTCTAAAAGCGTTGATGGAACTATTTGCTATCATTGCCAGGCCTGAAAGCCATGGCAAGGACAGGCGTACTGTTGTGGAATCGTTTCTCAGGCGTCAGCTGAATGAGGAGCTTGTTAATGATTATCTCGATGTATTTGATGCATACTACAGCAAACATCAGGCATTACAAATTGAACGTGGTGAAAAACGCATAGGCCCCGACTCAGTTAAAATTCTGCGTATATGCAATGACATTAATAAGGAGTTGACCCAGAAACAGAAATTTATTGTACTGGTTCAGTTATTTGAATTTGCCAAAGCTGATAAACTTGAGATCAGCGAACAGGAAATGGAATTTATCGGTATAGTGACAGAGTCTTTTTACATTACTCGTGAGGAGGAGATTTTATTAAAGGAATTTACAACAAATTCATTTGATAACGTTCCGGTAAGTAAAGACCTGCTGGTAATAAACAATAAAGTGAGCGATCATCATGCAGAAAACAAACATTTGTTTTATGAATTTCTGGATGGCCATTTATGGATTGCTCACATACCGACAGCCAATTTGTATTTTCTGAGGTATATTGGTGAAAACGAAATGTACCTTAACGGACAACTTTTACAACAGGATAAAGTTTATGTGCTTAATCCGGGGACATCCATACGCAATCACCTGATAAAGCCTTTATATTACAGTGATATTGTAAGCAAGTTCAAGGAAGATGAGCAGCAGCACCGGATCATTTTTGAGGTAAAAAATATTAGTTATAAGTTCCGGGCCGGACATACGGGATTGCATCCAATGAGTTTCAGGGAAGAATCGGGCAGGTTAATTGGTATCATGGGTGCCAGTGGTGCCGGGAAATCCACACTATTAAACATTCTTAACGGTTCTACACCTCCGGCAACAGGTGAGGTACTGATAAATAGCATTAATATTTATAAGGAAAAAGAAAAAACCAAGGGGCTAATAGGGCATGTATCACAAGATGACTTACTGATAGAAGAGCTGACTGTTTTTGAAAATTTATACTATAATGCACGGTTGTGTTTTGACAATTACTCAAAACATGAAATTGTGGAAATGGTTGACAGCATGCTTCAGAGCCTGGGTTTATATGAAATTAAGGACATACAGGTAGGCACGCCTTTAAATAAGAAAATCAGCGGAGGACAGCGCAAGAGGCTGAATATTGCGCTGGAACTGATACGTGAACCGGCAGTACTGTTTCTTGACGAACCTACTTCGGGCTTGTCTTCAAGGGATTCTGAAAACATCATGGACTTACTGAAAGATCTTACCCATAAAGGTAAGCTCGTTTTTGTAGTAATTCACCAGCCTTCTTCTGATATATTTAAGATGTTTGATAATCTTTTGATATTAGACCAGGGTGGTTATCTCATCTATTACGGAAATCCGGTTGACTCAATAATGTATTTTAAATCGAGGGTACATCATGCCAACTGGGCTGAGAGTGAATGTCATGTATGTGGCAACGTAAATCCGGAGCAGATTTTTAATATTGTTGAATCACTTGTTATTGATGAATATGGAAAAGAAACCCGAACACGAAAAATCTCGCCGCGTGAATGGAACCGGATTTACAATGAATCGGCGCCAAAACTTGATGAAACCTTAACTCTCAGAAACAGTCTCCCTAACATATTATTTAAAATACCTAACAGGCTTAAGCAATTACTGGTTTTTATTCAACGGGATGTGCTTGCCAAACTGGCTAATACCCAGTACATGATTATCACATTTCTTGAAGCACCGTTACTTGCATTTATACTTTCATATATTATTAAATATTATAATGTCAGTGAAGCTGAATTAAGCACATATAAGTTTATTGAAAACAGCAACCTGCCTGTTTACCTTTTTATGGCGGTAATCGTTGCTATTTTTATGGGATTAACGCTAAGTGCAGAAGAAATCATCAAAGATCGTAAAATACTTAAAAGAGAAGCGTTTCTGAATCTCAGCAGGACAAGCTACCTTTTTTCAAAAGTGGCTGTGATGATGGTAATATCGGCAATACAGTCTTTTACTTTTGTAATAGTTGGCAATAGTATTCTGGAAATTAAAAGTATGTATTTTCATTACTGGCTGTTATTGTTCAGCGCATGGGTTTCATCAAATATAATGGGCTTGCTTATCTCTGACAGTTTTAAAACTGTTGTAGCCATATATATTCTGATACCATTTCTGGTAATTCCGCAAATAATGCTTAGCGGGGTACTAGTGAAATATGAAAAACTAAATCCTAAAATTTCATCACCCAGCAAAATACCATGGTATGGTGAGCTCATGACAGCAAGGTGGGCTTACGAGGCTCTGGCTGTGCACCAGTTCATGGAAAATGATTATGATAAAATATTTTACAAGGAAAATCAGATTATGAGTATTGCAGAATTTAAAAAGAATTACTGGATAAAGAATCTGCAGAACAAGGTTGATTTCCTTGGTAAAACTTATGACAGACCTGAATTCAGGGATCAGAAAGAAGCTTACCTTGGGTTATTGAAAAACGAACTGGGTAAAGAGATCACTACATTAAAAACATTGAAAAATGCGACGATTCAGAATCTTAATCATGGTTTTATTGATAGTCTGACAATTGATAAGGTAAATAAAGAAATTATTGACAAAACTGATGAATTGTTAAAACTGATTAACCGTGTTTATATTAAAGTATATAATACTGCTAATGATAAACGAGATTACCTAATAAGGCAGTTACAAACCACGCCTGGTGAAAAAGAAAAGTTTCATTACCTGAAAACAAAATATCATAATGATAAACTTACTGAATTTGTTGAAAATAACACTGAGATTGTCCGGATTATCGAATACAAAGGTAAATTATACCAAAAAATAGATCCTATTTACATGATTCCGGAGCATAAAATGCTAAAAGCTCATTTTTATGCACCTTACAAGAGGCTTTTCGGAAAACTTTACAGCACATTCTGGGTAAATACTTTAGTAATCTGGATATTTTCTGTGGCTCTCTTTATATTATTATATTTCAGAGGATTGAAAAAGTTGCTTGATTGTATTGAAACTCTGAGTGAGCGTTTTCAGAAGGAAACCGGTGAATAATAAAAAAAGGCTCTATTGTAATTATACAAAGAGCCTTCTGAATATCATTAGAATTCTGATTATCAATCAACAATTTCTATCATCTTAAAAGGTACACGAATAATAGATTCATAATCCTCACCTGCTTCCAGCATATCTTCATCATCTTCCTCATAATACCAGTTGATCACTACTTCGTGTTTGGCTTTATGAATAGCTTCAAGTTTCTTAAAAATATCAAGTATACATTTTGAGGAACTGGTATTAAAATATTCAAGGTGCACATCCACCTGAGTCTTTTTTAACGGATTTTTAGCATACACTTCCAACCAGTCCACCAACGGTTTATAAAATTCAATTGAATTTTCCGGAATTGACCTGCCTTTAATCTCCATAACTCCGGTTTCATTGTTAAATTTCACTGATGGCGTTTTCGGAGTAGCTTCTATATTTATTGGTTCCATAATGTTGATTAGTAATCCGGTTAAGTCAAACTCTTATCGTTAGATTGAAGAAATAATAATTATTATTATAATTATAAAATGCATATTCCAGCTTATTGCCGGTTTTTCGTGCAATATCAACCAGCCCGAGGCCTCCTCCGCCTTTGGCCGACAATTTCTGATGATTCAGGATAAACTTATACATATCTTTAAGTTCTTCCTTTGTAAGCGAATTAATTTTATCGATTTTTTCTTTTAAATACTTTATTTTGCTTGAATTAATGAAGTTTCCTGTCGTAACTTTATAACTGTCCCCGTCTTTCTCAACAACAAGGATACCAAATTTCGGATCAAGATTTTCATTAATGCCTTCGTGGTATTCTTCAATGTGGTGAAAAAGATTCTGCATGCTTTCAACCAGGACGTTATATATTTTTTTCCTTGTTTTGCTTTCTTCATTGGCCTCCGCAAGCTTCTTTTCAACCCCCTCAAGCACATCATTGATGAGTTCTGATGTAATGCTACCTTTATATGCAAGGATAACATCACCTTTACTGAGGTTATCATAATACTCTTTTAAATTAAAGCTCATAGAAGCCTTTATTTGCTTTTAACCGCAATAATTGATTAGCTGACAAATATATAAAAAATATTCTCTTTAAAAAATTTGCTGTTATTATTCTTTTAATAATCACCTTTATTTTTATCTTAAATCAATCTGTAAATTTAAATATAGCTAATTTTCATAAATAAAATATTTATGAACCATTTTTTTTCTGAACACCTGATGGTATTTAATAAAAAGTATTTAATGTAAGCCGGTAGTATATACGATTTAATTGCATAATAGTTATTATATGTGACAGAATTTATGCTTTATTTCTTAAATATTTAGTTTTATGTGAGCCTGCATAAAGTTTAAAATGACTATATCGGCATTCAAGCTGACCATTATAAAGTGTAATGTTTTTGTCAGCATGAAGGCCGACATATTTGAGCGCCTCTTTGTTACTACTCAGGATCCATGCATCATAACCCTGATAATTATTTTTTAGTGCATCGCCTATTTTTTTATAAAATGTGTACATATCTTCCTGCTTAATTCTTTCACCGTATGGCGGATTAATAATGATGATGCCTTCTTCAGAGCTTTTAATAGTTTTAAATAAATCGCATACTGAAAATCTGATATATTCAGATAAACCTGCCTGTTGCGCATTTCTTCTGGATGAGATTATGGCTTCATGTGAAATATCCATGCCATGTATTACATAAATAGGATTAAATTGCGGCTTGTATTCCTGTTTTATTTTATTAAACATATCTGTTCTGAAATCAAGCCAGCGTTCAAAACCGAAATTTTTCCGGTAATAGCCACCTGGTACTTTGTGGGCAATTAATGCTGCTTCAATAGGCAGTGTTCCTGACCCGCACATCAGATCATAAAAAGGCTTATTACCACTCCAGCCCGACAGCAGAATCATTCCTGCAGCCAAAACTTCACTCAAAGGCGCGTCACCATTTTCAACCCTGTAACCTCTTTTATGTAAAGATTCTCCTGAACTGTCAAGTGAAACAGTCAAATCTCTTTCAGTAAGATGTACATTAATCAGTAAATCAGGGTTATCCTTATTTACCGAAGGTCTGATCCCGTATGTATCTCTATATTGATCAACAATTGCATCTTTAGCTTTCTGGGCAATAAAGAGTGAATTATTAAAATATTTCGATTTAACCATAGCATCAATCGCCAGAGTTCCGTCTTTTTTCAATAATTTGCTCCATTTGATTTCTCTAACGGCATCATATAATTCTTTCTCGTTTAAAATGCGTGCCTTTAAAACAGGTTTTAAAATTCTCAATGCTGTCCGCAGACAATAGTTTGACCGGTAAAGCATCAACTGATCGCCTTTAAATCTTACCGCCCTGTTTAAAACCTCAACATCAGCAGCTCCAAGATTAATCAATTCCCTTGCCAAAACTTTTTCAAGTCCAAAATAAGTTTTGGCTACCATCTCAAATTTATCTGCACTGGTATTTATTTGCATATTGTTTTTCCTTTTTTTGAATTAATAATAATTCCACTGCTTCCATAGCATGCCGGAATCGTTCATATCCTTTACCACTAATAACAACATAATTACAGCCATAATATTCAAGTTGCTGTCGGTAAATCCGGAATAATTTTTCTCGCATTTCACCTCCATTTTCCCTCACTGCATCAGGCATCCACGGAATATCTGTGTTACAAAGCAAAAATAAGTCAATATGATTTTTTTTGAGTTTCTCATCTATCCACTGCGGCCTTTTTTTATAAACTACATCAAACCATACTTTTGTGATAATAAGGTATGTATCATAAAAAAGCAATCCGTTTGCCTTTTTTTCATATTCTTCTTCCTGCCTGATTTGTGTTTCGGCTATGTGTACCACATCTTCATACGTATATGGACGTGAAAGCTTTTCAACATATTCCCGTGCATATTCTGGAATAAAAACTGTATTGTAATGCAAGGCCAAATCAGCTGAAAGAGTTGATTTACCTGTACATTCAGGACCGGTAATCACAATACGTATTAATGTGTTATTTTTATTTGCATTTCCTTCTTCCATTCATAAAATCCTTTTATTGCCAGCAGAGTATATATCACAAAAAGTATTGCTGTAAAATAAAGTCCTTTATATACTGATACTATAGCCGATAATAAATCAACAGCAATCCATATCAGCCAGTTATCAATATTCTTTTTGACAAGCAGCCAGGTGGCCACAATGCTTAAAGAGGTCAGCAAACCGTCAGCCCATGGAATGTCACTGTTGGCATAAATCGTAAGTAAACCAACAATGATAAGATATAATACCAGTGAAACAAAGGCGACAATGTACCACATTCGTGCATTCAACCGGCTGATTTCCTTTTGTTTGCTTTTGGATTGCGCATTCCATGAAAACCATCCGAACAGGCTAATAACCACATAATAAACATATAGCATCATATAGGCTTTCAGTCCTGACTGCCAGAAAACATATATGTACAGCATTGATGATACGGCTCCGTATATCCATAAAATCCTTTTCCTTTCAATTGCATACAGAACATATATCAACCCTGTAATTGTTCCAAGTAATTCAACATAATGCAAATGTATATAGCAGATCAAATGATATAAATCCATTTGCTTAAATTAAAACCGGAACAAATTAAATTGTTTTATTGTTTTATTGTTCTATATTTTTTCTGCCATACATAAGGTTTGTTTCATACAAATCCCAGTTCTGAATAACAGAAAGTGCCGTTTTGAATTTAGGGTCATCTTCATTGACAACTTCATAGAATTCGCTTGTACTCCATAAATCCCTGGCTATGTAACCTTTAAGAAGTACTTTAATCTGATTGATTGTAGCGTTATTAGTCAGGGGAATATCACTTAAACCTTTTTCTTTGGCAAATGCAATGAGGTCGTTAAATAATTTATCATCAATTATAAATGATTTTTTAAACTCTGTCACATGCTGATATTTGCTTACCAGATCTTTTCTGTTTCTGTCAACATAATTGAGCACAAACTGGTTAAGTATGCCAAGCCTGATAAGGTCGCGGTAATAATCGGTGTAAAATGCCGTATCGAGAGGAACAAAAATATCGGGCATAATCCCGCCTCCCCCATATACAAGCCTTGTATTCTTCAGTGTATAATATTTCAGTGAATCAGGGAAATGAATGCTGTCAGCCGAAACAAATTCTCCGTGATTATACCGGCGCACTATCTCGAGTTCATAATCCTCCTTACCATTATTATATGGTTTCTGAATTAACCGTCCTGTAGGCGTGTAATAACGGGCTATGGTGAGCCGCAATTCCGATTGATCAGGCAAAGGGCAACGCCTTTGTACCAATCCTTTGCCAAATGACCTGCGCCCGACGATAATACCTCTGTCCCAGTCCTGTATAGCACCCGAAACAATTTCGCTGGCTGAAGCTGATCCTTCATCAATAAGAATCACAAGGCGTCCTTTTTCAAATTCGCCTTCTTTTGTAGCATAATATTCCTTCTTGGGGCTGTTAACACCTTCAGTGTATAGTATCAGTTTCCCTTCATCAAGAAACTGATCGGCCAGTGAAATGGCAACTTCAAGATATCCACCGCCGTTACCTGTCAGGTCAAGTATAAG
>JAJUGM010000063.1 GCA_029268165.1 Bacteroidota bacterium | reverse complement strand
GAAAAATAAAAGGTATTTTATATTTTTTCTGAAGGGTTTCGGCCAGCACAATGCCATCTTTCTCACCCCTAAGCATAATATCAAGCATAGCCAGATCGGGTTTACCGTTTTCCAGCAAATTCATGGCCTCGTCAAATGTTGTGGCCACGCCAATTACGTTGTAGCCCAGCTCGATGAGTTTTGTCTTAATGTCTTCAGCTATTATTAACTCATCTTCAACAACCAGAATTCTTATATCACCTGATGCTTTCAAATGCTTAAAAATGTTGTGAATAATTATACGCTAAGAATAATAAAATTGTTCTCTTAGCATAATAATAAAAAATTATTAACAAACCTGCAATATATTGTATGGTTAGAACATGAAACAAACTAATAAAGGTTATTAACAACAGGGCAAACACAGATAAATAAAGCAATTATTAAATTAGGAAAGGAATAGTGATTACCATGATTTAAAACTTAAAAATAATGAAAAGATTAATTATTGCTTTGCTGGCTGTTTTGCTTTTTATGCCTTCCTGCAAGTTCATTAAGAGTAAAATTTTTCCTAAAAAGGTTGATACCTTAACAGCTTATGTTGACACAACCTCTGAAGCCGAGAGAGTAGATTCAGCCTTATATCAGGACATGCTGAAACAGGCTCAGCAGGAAACACAGGAAATGGCACAAAAAGAGGATGATGCAGTTCAATATGGACAGTATTATATGATTGTGGGTTGCTTTATGGTTAATGAAAATGCTCAAAAGTATGCTGAAAAGATCAGGGGTATGGGATACAATGCCAGTATAATAACAGGCCCTGCCGGATTCCAGATGGTAACAGTAAAATCATATAATGATTTCAGGGCAAGTATAGAAGAAATAAATCAATTCAGGACAGAGATAACACCCAATGCTTGGGTATATGTAAAGCGTTAATAAAAAATAGTGAGCAGGACATAAAATTTAATATTTGTTGTAAATTTTTCTTTCCAGTGGGTTAAGAATTTCCGGTCATTATAAACAGGGGCTGGAATTCAAAACTCTTATAATGTGGCCGCAGGCGTTCAATATTGTAATAGCGCTTAATGTCAACTACTTTATTGGTGCTGGTGACAACGTCAATGGGGGCATTGTCATACCGTCCGTTTCTTAAGACAACCAGGCGTCCGTGAATGCCCTTTAAGATCAGGTCGAGGGCAAGATTCCCGTAAGCCATTGGCACAATGGAATCGATGGCATCAGGGTCGCCCCCGCGCACCAGATAACCCAGTTGCTGGTAAATGGTATTTACTCTTCGGCCGTTATTGTATCTGGCTGAATATTCTTTTATTTTTTCTGAAATGAGTTCACCTATCCCAATGGTTTTGCTATGCCCATAAACATCAGTAACGTCCTGGCCGGGTTTAAAATCGTTCATTCCTGTCATCATAGCGCCTTCTGAGACAAGGACGACTGAATATTTGCTGGGATTCTTTTCACGGTCTTCAACAAGCAGTCGGGTAAGGAGTTCGGGGTCGAATTTATACTCCGGGATAACGCAACGATTGGCAGCTCCGGCCATAGTGGGGAGCATGGCTGTAAATCCGGCATACCTACCGAAGACTTCAAGTACCAGGATACGTTCGTGCGAGCCTGCAGAAGTGCGGAGCGTGTTGCACATCTGTATGGTGCGCGTAACACAGGTGCTAAAACCAATGCAATAATCAGTCCCGGGGACATCATTATCCATTGTTTTAGGGATTGCCACAACTTTAACTCCTTCTGAATATAATCTCACACCATAAGTGAGGGTGTCATCGCCGCCAATAGGGATCAGATAATCAACGCCAAGATAATCAAGGTTTTTAATTACTTCCTCTGTAAGGTCGTTTACATCATTTTTATATTTATCGCGGTATTGAGGCGGAACATGTTCTTTCAGTACATGGCTTGGGCGCGTTCGTGAAGTGTGCAGAAATGTACCTCCTGTCCGACCTGCCTTATTCACAAGCTCTTCGGTCAGTATCTGATATTTATCACTGTTATCAGCTTTTTTATCTCTGATAATTTCCATAATACCCGCCCAACCGCGCCTGAGACCAATTACCTGATAACTCTCACGGAGGGCCCTGATGGTTATGGCCCTTATTGCCGGATTAAGACCCGGTACATCGCCCCCACCAGTCAATATGGCAATTGTGCCCTTTTTCTTTTTAATAGTAACCATTTAAAGGTGTGAATATTAAGTCAGTTCATCACGTTAAAGGTATTAAATTTTAAATCAAAAAAAAAGCCCCTTTCAAAGGGGCTTTTTCATTGCCATTCGAGTATTTTTTTGAAATCGTATTCTTCAGGGTCGGGCAAATATTTTTTTGCTGCCTTATAATCATTTTTGGTAATGTAGTGAAGATTATTTTCAAATACAAGCTTTACTCTTCCTGAATCAATATTAACGAGTCGGGGTTTTATCTTTCCATGTTCGTCTTCTACATCTTTCAGGTAAAGCGGGGCAATGTCGCCATTATGCGTTTGCACAATCATACATCCTGTCAATCCTTCCTGGAATAACTTGATAATCCCTGTACCCAGCATAGTAGCATAAGTAAGGTCGTAAGCTATTGGCCGTGTACAGCGAAGCTCATATCCTATTTCGTTCGGCCTGCTTTTTACTGAAATGTTTAATTTTTTCAGTTTTCTCTGTACCAGCATATTGAAGATATGTGATTTACTGACATTACCCAGTTCGGGATGCCCGTGCTCGTCATAAGTGAAATTAACTCCTGTTCCTTCAATTTCTTCATCACTCATAAAGTGAAAAACTCCCTCACTTACAATGGCCACTCCATATCCGATACTCATCAATTTTCTTTTAATCATTGAGGAAATAATCATCCGTGTAATTTTATCAAAGGTAATTTTGGTTTTATTAAACATTTCAGGGATGATGATCATGGGAAAATGACAGGCTGTGCCTATACCAAATGCCAGATGTCCTGCTTCGCGACCCATTGCCGAAATAACAAACCAGTTGCCACTTGTACGGGCATCTTCGTAAATGGTAGTACCTATCCGCACACCTTCTTCTTTTGCTGAATGATAACCAAAAGTAGGTATCCCCTCAGGTAACGGAAGGTCATTGTCAATAGTCTTTGGGACATGGATATTGGCGACTTTTACTTTGTTTTTTTCGAGAAACTTGCTTAACCTGTTGGCGGTTGAGGCTGTGTCGTCGCCTCCAATGGTAACAAGCAGCTTGACATTATTTTTTACAAAGAAGTCAACTTTAAATTCTTCATCTTTGGGTTTATAACGGCTCATTCTGAGGGCAGAGCCACCTCTGCTGTAAATACTGTCGGCAAAAATAAAATCAAGCTTTTCAATATTCGGCTGGTCAGTGAATATTGTTTTAAAACCCTCATGAATGCCAATAACATTATATCCTGCATTGAGAAATACTTTTGTTACTGACCCGATTACGGTATTGATACCCGGAGCAGGGCCACCTGCACAAAGAATAGCTATTGATTCGTTCATTTTTTTAGGTCTTTTCTGTTTAACAGTATTAAGTTAATTATTTTTTGGTGTGCAAAGATGTAAATATATTTTAAAAACAGAAATATTTCATTTGAAAATGTGGTTCATAATAATGAAAAGTCATTTAATCCGCGAGTCAAAGTTCTCGATCTGAGAACCTGTTTTATAAAGAGGTTTACTTGTAAAAATTGAGTTTTCCAGATTCAGTTCAGATTTACTGTATCCATATGCTAAATAACAGATATTGAATGCATTGAATAAAAAACGATGAATAAATTGATTTTTCCCATGAAATAATGAAGAATAATAATATATATTTGAAGCTGCAACTTCATAACAATGAAAGCAAAACATGCTACTTTAAGAGATTCGTTTCTTTTCAGATGGGGAATCTTGTTATTGGTAAGCTTCACTATGGCTGCCAATTATTACTTTTATGACACACTTACACCCATTCAGGATAACCTCAGAAAGTTTCTGCATTTCAGTTCAACTGATTATGGCATAGTCACAGGATTCTATGCTTTCCCAAATACATTTTTGCTTATGGCCGTGTTCGGGGGTATTATACTTGACAGAATCGGCATAAGAATCACGGGCACAGGTTTCATCACCTTTATGGTCATTGGGGCATGGTTAACTTATTATGGAGCCTCAGATTATTTTAACCATGGTGGTGCAGGATATACTCTTTTTAATTCGTTCCTTACAGGATATTCTCCGGCAGTAAAAATGATGTCACTGGGCATGCTGTTTTTCGGACTGGGAGCGGAGACAGGCATAGTTGTTTTTAATAAAATTGTGGTGAAATGGTTTAAACACCATGAACTGGCTCTTGCATTTGCTATCAATCTGGGTATTGCACGACTGGGCACAGCGCTTGCCATAAAAATAGGGCCAAGAATAGCTGATCATTATATATGGCTTTCACCTATATGGTTTGGAGCCCTGCTTATGTCCATCGGATTTCTTGCATTTATGATATATCTCCTGGCTGATGTTCGCTTTGATGCGCAGATAAAGAAAAAGGAAGGGCTTACTGCAGATGAAGAGCTCTTTCGCTGGAGTGATTTGCCAAAGATACTAAAAATCAGATCATTCCTATACATAGCCTTTTTATGTGTAACCTTCTATGCAGCATTTTTCCCGTTCTTAAAATTCGCTCCCGATTTCTTTCTCAATAAATACAATGTTTCTCTTAAGACAAGCGGTGATATTACTTTCTGGCTTCCAATCGGAACAGTAATATTTACACCCGTATTCGGGTATTTTATTGATAAAAAAGGAAAAGCTGCAACGCTTATGATATTAGGCTCATTTATCCTTATTATTGTTCATTTGCTGTTTGCATTTACCCGGTTAAATCCATACGCTTTATGTATTTTGCTTGGGATATCGTTTTCACTGGTACCGGCTGCTATGTGGCCGAGTGTTGCTAAAATAGTAAGTGAAAACCGGTTAGGTACGGCTTATGGAATGATGTTCAGCCTGCAAAATCTTGGACTGTTCACGGTTCCTATCCTTACGGGAGCTATACTCGATTATACCAACTCAGGAATACAAGCAGGTGAAAGGCTTGATTATACATTTGCCATGATTGGCTTTGCTGTGTTTGGAATCATTGCACTGGCTCTTGCACTGATTTTAAAAAAGGAAGACCGTACATCAGGATACGGGCTTGAACTGCCCAACAAAACATGATACCGGTTATTTTCTGAAAATGGTTTGCCTGCGGTCAGGGCCTAATGAAACTATTGTAACAGGCACACCGGTTTCTTTTTCAATAAACTTGATATAATCATTTAATGCGTCAGGTATTTCATTTTGGGAGGTAACCGATGAAATATCTTTTTTCCAACCTTTCATTTCTATATAAACGGGTTTTTCCACATTTTGCAATTCGTAAGGCATGGTATCAGCTTCCCTGCCATTTATTTTATATTTGATAGCAATTTTTATAGTTTCAAAGCCCGAAAGCACATCAGCTTTGGTCATAAAAAGCTGTGTAACCCCATTTATCATGATGGAATATTTAAGAGCAACCAGGTCGAGCCAGCCACATCGGCGAGGTCTTCCTGTTGTGGCACCAAACTCATGGCCAATTTTGCGAATGGTTTCACCGGTTTCATTATCCTGTTCTGTTGGGAAAGGGCCGCTGCCAACCCGCGTGCAATAAGCTTTAAATACACCAAGTACCTCGCCCACCTTTTTGGGCTCAATGCCGAGACCGATACATGCACCTGCACATACAGTGTTTGACGAGGTAACATAAGGATATGATCCGAAATCAATATCGAGTAATGTGCCCTGAGCTCCTTCAGCGAGAATTTTTTTACCTTTTCCAAGCTGCTGGTTGAGAAAAATTTCACTGTCAATCAATTCAAACCTCCTTATGGCTTCAATGCCTTCAAACCACGCTTTTTCCTGTTCTTCAATATTATAGGGGAATTTATATAATGTCAGTATTTCTTTATGTTTGTCTTTCAGGAACCTGTATTTTGAAATAAAGTCAGGCATTTCAATGTCACCTACACGCAGGCCGTTTCTACCGGTTTTATCCATATAAGTAGGGCCAATGCCTTTCAGTGTCGAACCTATTTTGGTTACACCCTTGGCAGCTTCTGATGCTGCGTCAAGAATACGGTGTGAGGGTAATATCAGATGTGCCTTTTTGGATATAAGCAATTTATTGTTCAAATCAACCCCCATTGCCTCAAGCGCTTTGACCTCTAACGAAAAAATAACGGGGTCAATAACTACGCCGTTGCCAATAACATTTAACTGATGCGGATGAAAAACTCCTGAGGGAATAGTGTGCAGTACATGTTTTACAGAATTGAACTCAAGTGTGTGGCCGGCATTAGGCCCACCCTGGAACCTGGCAATAATATCATATTCAGGAGCTAAAACATCCACTACTTTTCCCTTGCCTTCATCTCCCCATTGAAGGCCTAATAATACATCTACTTTCATGCGTTTTAAGAATTGAAAAAAACAACCGCAAGGTACAAATTATTTGCAGAATTAATACTTTATCAAAAAGAGAAAAAAATAATGTTTAAATATTAGATTATCTGGTATTTAATAAAATTTTTTCCGTTTCTCGGGCAATTCTTTTTTGCGCCCGTATATGTAAAGAGAATGATAACTGGGAATAAAACCATTGATTTCACATGCAGTGTTTATTATTTCCTGAATGCGGGGGTCACAGAATTCAATAACAGCACCTGTATCAATATCAATAAGGTGATCGTGCTGAATACAGTGATAAGCTTTTTCAAATTGTGACATATTTTTCCCGAACTGGTGTTTGACAACAAGATTGCAGTCAATGAGCAACTCTATTGTATTATAAATAGTAGCACGGCTTACACGGTAATTTTGTCTTTTCATCAGAATATAAAGTGCTTCAACATCAAAATGGCCGTTTATGTTATATATTTCGTCAAGAATGGCATACCGCTCCGGAGTTTTTCTATGGCCTTTTTTTTCAAGGTAGTCAGTAAAAATTTTTTTTATTGTTTCTTTGGTCTCGTTTGAAGTCATATATTCCTTTTATTTAATTAGAAGGACAGGCAAATGTATAAAATTCCCAGTTTTTATTATTTAAATTTAATCTAAATAATAATAACAGTTTAAAAAAGAAAAAGTTAATGAACTTCAAAACAATTGTAGAGACTGTTTAAATTTTTGAGGAGTCTGTAAATATTTTTTATAAGGTAGTAGCTGGTTTATTATTAAATATAACATCTTCCCACGTCATTTATCAGTCACACTTTTATAGAAAGACATTCATAAGAAATGCCTGGCAAAAACACCGAACCCACCACCCCTCACGTCATTACGATAAAGCGGGAAGGATGTATGGTCAGGTTTTAGTAAGCCTGAGCTGACGAAGTAATCTGCCCAATGAAAATCAAGAACCCGGATTTGTCATTAACCTTGATTTTCTAATGACCGCCATTAGAAAAATCGGTTGATATTTAATTGAAGATTAATGTTTTGTAATGACAAACCGATTAAGAAAAACTAATAAATGTAATCAGGGATGCTTACATTTTAAGTTTTTCTAAATCAGGGTTAATTCCAGCTAAGTCTCCCCATTTTTATTCGCCTGGATGTATTTTTCTATTCATCGCACTTGGGATAAATCAGTTTACATTTACCGTTGGCTTTAGCCAACAGTAAAGAAAGCATGTTGTTCAAGCCACAATAATCATCTATGCAATTGGCAAATCTCCTCTATAAAAATTTTTAATCGTACGGATGAATTTGTATATTCATCATATCTGGGTTAAACAGACTCTCACTCTTTTGCCGCCTGAATTAATGCATCGAGGGCTTGATGGTCAAAAACAGCGTTGGTAGATCTGTTGAAAATAGCATTCCCGTTATTTCCGGTGGCTCCGTTGTCCCAATAAAATGGTATGAGGCCATTTGCTATTGCCTGTTTGGTTACATACTTAAAAAAGTATGCTCTTGATGCCAGGTGATTTGTCAATGCATCACCCGTTAACGCTGAGCGGCGAACGGCCGAGTACTCGCCCAGTATTACGGGGATACCCTGATCAACAAATTTGGTTTTCATTAGCCTGAAGTTGGCATCAACAGTTTCTTCTTCGCCCCACGTAGCATTGTGTTCTGGGTCGGTGGCTGAATGGTAGTCCTTCCCCCAGTAATAAAACATATTACCCCATGTTGCGTCTTCAGTCATTCCACAAAAATTCCATGGTGTGTAATAATGAATTTCAACCATCAGACGGTTGGGAACATAATCAGTAGGTAAAACTGACATAAGCCGGTTTGTCTTTTCGATATCGGTTGACGGTCCCTGAATGACCAGAACACGGTAGCTGTTTCTTCCGCCGGTTGAACGCACTGCATCAATGAAGGTCTGATGGTAGGAATTGAGTACAGCCATCTGTGTTGCGTCATTGACATTTGGCTCATTGGCGCTTGCAAAAAGCAGATGTTCATCAAAATCGCGCAGGTGAGTTGCAATTTGTTCCCAGAAAGCCTGTTGCTTTGCATTGTTTTCTTCCTGTTTGGCAACTGTGCAGTTGTTTTCAAGCCATCCTCCGTCCCAGTGGATATTTATCAATACATACATGTCGTTGTTAACACAATATTGCGCCACTTCTTTAACCCTATTGAGCCAGTCGGTTTTTAACTGCGCAGTAGCGCTATTGGCCATGTACTGATTCCACGAACAGGGAATGCGAATGGCATTAAACCCCCTTTGTTTTACAGTATCGATAAGAGCCTGAGTAACACGTGGATTCCCCCATGCCGTTTCGCCTCCAATAGCTTCGAGCGAGTTTCCTAAATTCCATCCGAGTGTGATTTTTGAAGCAAGTTCCTGTGCGTTACTGCTCATCCCTGAAATGTCAGGCTCTGCAGGCGAGGTGTTATAGCTTGGGTATATTCTTCCTTTTTGTGTTACTGAAACATTAACTATGGGGGCATCTTCAGCTGACAGGGTAATAGTGGCTGACCGTGAGCCAAAATTGTTGTTTTCAGATGCCGTTACGTTAATGGTTGTAATTCCCTGATTACCGGTTTCCTGACTTAACTGAAGCCACCCGGTATCTGCAGATAGAGTCCACTGCGGAGCATCAGTATTTATGGTTAAAGCAAACGAACCACCTTTCTGCGCAAAATCCAAACTTGTTTTGTCAACACCGAGTGAATATAGAAAATCAGAGGCAGCCTGTGAAACAATTACCTTTACCGGTTTGGTTTCACCGGCACTGACTGTAAGCGTGTCACTGCGCTGAACAACCGTCCTGGTGGTAACACTAAGAATAACGGTGGCATTTTTTAAGCTGCCTGAGGTACCGGAAAGAGATAACCAGTCAGTGCCGGTATAATTTATACTCCATAATCCAGCTGTGGTTTCAATAAGAATGCTGTCAATACCTCCTACTGCGGGGAAGTTGATTCTGTCAGGACTGACAGTAAGTATATCCAGTTTATCCTTCTTCTCACATCCATCTAAACATAGAATTCCGGTTGCCAAAATGCATAGTGTTATCATGTGATAAAGCAGTCTCATATATTCATTTCATTTAATTAGTAATCATTCAAAGATACAGGTTATAATATATAAAGATATTTTGTTTCTTTATAATGCATTATTTGTTAATCTTTTCCTTCAAGGTTCAAACCATTCATTACATTATTATTTGACTAAATCGCCGATATGTATTATCTTAGGTTTTTTATATTAATACATTTTCATTCAGCTATGGTAGAACAAAAACCCGATCCATCGAGTAATCCGTTGATGTACGGAGGCATTTTGCCTCAGGAGGAATTGCTGGCTGTAGGCCGGAAACAGAAGAAACTGATTATAGGAATACCATGTGAAAATCAGCAGATAGAACAGCGCATACAGCTTACCCCTGAAGCTGTTGAAGTATTAGTGAATAATGGTCACGAGGTTTATCTTGAAACCAAAGCAGGTGAAGGTGCAAAATATACAGACAGGGATTACAGCGAATGCGGTGGATTTATCAGTGAGACAAAGGAAAAAGTATTTGCTGCTGATATTATTCTTAAAGTCTCTCCGCTTGAAGCGAATGAAATTGAGATGCTTACCGGGAGCCAGGTATTATTTACATCGGTCCCGATTATGCGTCTGAATGAAGAATATATACGAAGCCTGATGAATAAAAAAACCACATCCATTGATTTTGACAATATCAGGGACGAATATGATTGTTATCCGTTTGTGCAGTCAATGAGTGCCATATCAGGTATTTCGGCCATCATCATGGCCGGCGAATATTTAACCAACCATAGTGGGGGCAAGGGTGTTATGCTGGGTGGCATATCGGGTATCACTCCCACTGAGGTAGTAATTATTGGCGCCGGCACAGCAGCTGAATTTGCTGCAAGGGCAGCGCTTGGTTTTGGAGCATTTGTTAAGGTATTTGATAACTCTCCGCATAACCTAGAAAAATTACAGCAAAATCTCGGGCATCGTCTTCATACTTCCATTTTTCATCCTAAAGTTTTAAGGCGTGCATTAAAGTCGGCTGATGTACTTATTGGCACAATGCAGTTGCAAAACAGAGGGCCTCGCTATTTTGTTACTGAAGATATGGTGCGTGAAATGAAAAAGGGTTCGGTCATTATTGACCTTAGCATTGACCAGGGCGGCTGTATTGAAACATCAGAATATCGTACCCTGCTCAACCCGGTTTATACACGCCATGATGTGATACATTATTGCATACCCAATATGCCATCACGGGTTGCGCGTACAGCATCTATTGCCCTGAGTAACCTGATTACCCCTATTCTTGTTTCAATAGCCAATTCAGGAGGTTTTAAACCTTTTCTTAAAGCAAACCGGGGTGTGCGGTCGGGTGTATATATCTATAATGGCATTCTTACTGACGAGAATATGGGTAATCTTTTTGGCTTGCCTTCAAAAGATATTGACTTGCTTATGGCAGCATTCTGATGTCAACTTTATTAGGTTATGGTTGAACTAATACCTTAGCGGATGACTTATGATAATATGATTGAATTGCGAAGCCGCCTGCTTAATATTAATGCCGGTTTGTTGCTCGATGTTGCCTGTGGCAAGGGCGACTTCCTGAAGTTCATCCTCAGGTCAGTTAATTCCTATTCATCAGCAGTAGCCATTGATAAAAATATTGAATCGCTTGAGCAGGCCCGTAAAAATCTTTATGAATACCCCGTTTCATTTGTTATTGGCAACGCACTTTCCATGCCTTTTCTGGATAGATCTTTTTTAACGGTTACCCTGTCAAATTCACTGCATCATATTGAGGATCATGAAAAACTTTTTGCTGAACTTGTCAGGGTTTGCCGCCCCGATGGTATTATCCTGATTAATGAAATGATTACCGACAACCCATCAGTATATCAGGAATCGCACATGCTGCACCACCATTTCATAGCCGAACTGGATAATTTGCTCGGCCACTACCATCGTGAAACATTTTCAGAAAAAGAAATCCACAGTATCAT
>JAJUGM010000062.1 GCA_029268165.1 Bacteroidota bacterium | reverse complement strand
TGCTTTTTTTCAAAAAAGAAAATTAATAATTTTTTATGGTTCTTTCTTATATATTCAACTAAAATTCATTAATTTGAAATCATTCTAAATAATGATTTAATATACATTTGTAAATATATAAATATTTATTAAATCTACATAAATCTGATGTTTTGGGAAATTATGCTTATTTTCGTAACTAAATATAATTAGCTAAGAACTATCAGAGAATGTTTAAATTTATGTAAACCTTTGTGGATCTTTGCGTTTTTAAGCCTTTGTGGCATAAAATCATTAGCCACTAAGAAACAAAGAATTCATGAAGTACAACTTTTGTAAAATTATTTTTTAAAATAAACAGTCTCTCTGAAGATAGCTAAAAAGGAATATTTACTCCCGATTATACATTAGGAATGAATCGAACTAATGACTTAGCCGGGTTTAAAGTTTTTATATTTTTGAATGCTGACCATAGAACTAAGAATTGGAGATGATGAAAATACTTTACTATGATTGTTTTGCAGGGATTTCAGGCGATATGCACCTTGGCGCTTTAATTGACCTTGGGGTTGATGAAAATTATCTTAAAACTGAACTTGCTAAACTGGAGCTTGAGGGATACGAACTGAATGTTAAGAAAGATATCAGGAAGGGTATTAGTGGCACAAGGGTTGAAGTGAATGTAATCCACAAGCATAATGGTTCACACCATCATCATAATTATGTTGAAAAACATACTCACAAACATCATGTTCATCGTACTTTCAGGGATATCCGAAGAATTATTGAAAATAGTCATCTATCAGCAGAAGTTAAATCCTTAAGTGTAAGGATATTTGAAAAAGTAGCGCTTGCTGAGGCTAAAATTCATCAGATGGAAGTTGACCATGTTCATTTCCATGAAGTGGGTGCGGTTGATTCAATTGTTGACATTGTAGGAGCGGCAATATGTATCGATTTATTAAAACCTGACCTTATCTTGTCATCACCGGTTGAGCTTGGCAGTGGCTTTGTAAAATGCGCACACGGAACCTATCCCGTTCCTGCGCCCGCTACTACCGAAATTTTAAGTGGAATTCCTGTCAGTAAAGGAAACGTTACTTTCGAAGCAACCACACCTACAGGTGCTGCAATACTTGCAGCTTGTGTTAACCGGTTCACTGAAAGAGCTGATTTCCGGCTTGTTAGAACAGGTTATGGGATTGGCTCACGTGATGGAGATATTCCTAATGTCCTTAGGGTAATATTAGCTGAAAGTGAACAAAATTCAGGTGTTAACGTTATAAAAGCGGCTGTGGTTGAATGCAACATTGATGATATGAATCCTGAATATTATGACTATATTATAGATTCACTATTTGATGCGGGCGCAAAAGATGTGTATATTACACCGGTAATTATGAAAAAATCGCGGCCTGCTGCCACGCTTTCAGTTTTGACTGATGCAGGAAATGAACATAAGATTATCGAATTGCTTTTTACCGAGACCAGTACGCTTGGAGTACGACATTATTACGTTGAAAAATCCATGCTGCAGCGTGAAACAGAAACCGTTGATACCCCTTATGGCAAAGTAAAGATAAAATCGGCCTTTTATAACGGGAAAAAAATTAAATCAAAACCGGAATATGAAGATTGCATAAAAATTGCCCGTGAAAAAAAATTACCACTTAACCAAATATATAAAGAAATTGAAAAACTGATAAAACAATAATATAGTAAGTTATTCATATTGAGCACTTTAATATAAAAAATTTCCATCTTTCGTGGATAATCAAATATTACATAATACCCTTCAGCATAGTAAGAAATATAACAGGTTGTTTGATTATCTGAAGCAATACGGGAGAGTAGCCATTGCATTTTCAGGCGGTACCGATAGCTCATTTCTGCTTAAAGTAGCCAGTAATGCCCTTGGCCATAATGTATTGGCCATAACAGCCCGAACACCTTATATACCCAGGTGGGAGATTTCCGAGGCTGAAGAGTTTTGTAAAACATACAGCATACAGCATAAAATAATTGCTTTGCAGTTCCATGAGACAATCAGAAACAACCCTGAAAACCGCTGTTATCTTTGCAAAAAAATACTTTTCGGAACAATGATTCAGGAGGCCCGAAATGAAGGCATCGAACATGTTTTTGACGGCACAAATGCTGATGATTTATCTGACTATAGGCCGGGAATCAGAGCATTACATGAGCTGGGAATTATTAGTCCATTGCTTGAATGTGGTTTCGGTAAAAATGATATCAGGGAGCTTTCAAAAGCTATGGGTTTGGAAGTGTGGGACAAACCGGCTTATGCATGTCTGCTTACAAGGCTTCCATACAATCAGCCAGTTGAAGATTCTGATTTTGAACGTATTGAAAAGGCCGAACTTTTCATTGAAAAATCAGGATTTCGCCCCGTGAGGGTCAGGGTTCAGGGAAACGATGCGCGCATTGAGATGAGTAAGGATTTGTTTGTGCGTTTTATCCAAGAGAATTTCTTTGAAAAAGCAGTGGCATACCTGAAATCACTTGGATTTAATTTTATTTCCCTTGACCTTGAAGGATACCGGAAAGGAAGTTTTAATTTAACAATAGAAAAATAGAACAATGAATCAGGAACAACTTTTAAAAATACTTGAAGATATTAAAAATGGCCTTATTAATCCTGCTGAGGCACTGCATTTGTTAAAAGACTTTACAGTAAAAGATCTTGGCTTTGCCCAGATAGATACACATCGGGAATTACGCACAGGGTATCCTGAGGTAGTTTTCGGGCAAGGCAAAACTCCTGCTCAGGTGAGGGATATTATAAAATATATGAATACCCGGAATAACAATATTCTGGCTACACGTGTTTCCGAGGAGGTTTACCATGAAGTCAGAAAAGAATGCCCTGAAGCAATTTATCATCCTGAAGCCAGGGCTATTACCGTAAAGAAAGTTGAAATAAAAGTCCCTGATACTTTTATTGCTATTATTGCTGCAGGGACATCTGACATACCCGTGGCAGAGGAAGCCGCTGTTACAGCTGAAATTTTCGGTAACCGCGTTGAACGGGTTATTGATGTTGGCGTAGCTGGCATTCACCGGTTATATGACAAAATGAAGCTTATCAGGCAGGCACGGGTGAATGTTGTTGTTGCAGGTATGGAAGGTGCTTTGCCCAGCATTGTTGGCGGATTAGTTGACAAACCTGTAATTGCTGTACCTACCAGTGTAGGCTATGGCGCTAATTTCGGAGGACTATCTGCTCTGCTGGGAATGCTAACATCATGTGCAAGCGGCGTGAGTGTAGTTAATATTGATAATGGCTTTGGCGCTGGTTTTCTGGCCAGTATGATAAACAAGCTGTAATCAGGTAAATTATTCCTCGGTTTGTTTGGCTTTGGGCAATGTGAAACTAAATGTGCTTCCTTTCTTTTCTTCACTGACAACTTTAATTTTACCTCCGTGTTTTTCAATAAACTCCTTGCAGATGATGAGTCCAAGGCCGGTTCCTGATTCTCCTGATGTTCCCGAAGTTGAATGATAAGTGTCAATGCGGAATAATTTTCCCAGTGTTTCTTTATTCATGCCCACACCATTATCGGTAACGCATATCTCAATCATATCTTCTTTTTCTGAGGCATTTACTTTAACTTCACCGTCATTCTGTGTAAATTTTACTGCATTGCTGATCAAATTCCGCATCACGGTGGTAATCATATTTCTGTCGGCATAAACTACCGTGTGATTTTCGATTTTATTTTTAAGCTTTATGCGCTTTTTTTCAGCAGTTATTGACAGGAAGTTAATAGTTGATCGTGCAATTTCAGCTATATCAATGTTTTCGGGATTGAACTTAATTTTATCGGTTTGCGTCCGCGCCCATTGCAACAAGTTTTCAAGCAAATTAAATGCGCTTTCTGATGAAACATTAATCAGTTCAAGCAGGCCAATTTTCTGTTGGTCATCCATAGTGTAATACTCTTTGGAAAGCAGCTCTGAAAAGCCGATTATAGCATGGAAAGGATTCCGAAGATCATGGGCAATAATAGAGAAAAATTTATCTTTTGTCCGGTTCAGCCTTTCAAGCTCGGCATTTATCTTACGCAGGTTTTCTGCCTGTGCTGCCAGTTCTTCTGTTTGTTGCTGAATTTCTTCCTGCCGTTCCTCAAGCAAACGGTTTGTTTCCTGCAAGTCCTCAGTTCTCTTTCTTAACTGAATTTCAATCCGTTTCAGTTTGGTTATATCACGCCCGATACCTACAATACCCACAACTTCTCCATCTTTATTAATTAGGGGCACCTTGGTTGTTGAAACAATTATTCTGTTGCCCTGTTCATCGAGTCCGGGTTCTTCGTAATTTATTTTAGGTTCGCGGGTTCGCATTATGGTCTGTTCGTCTTCATAAAACTGTGAAGCCAGGTCATGCGTATAGAAATCAAAATCAGTTTTGCCAACAACTCCTTCAGGTGTTGAACCCATCACTGTGGCAACTTTTTTATTGGCAACAATAAAACGGCTTTCCCGGTCTTTAATATAAATTACATCAGGCATATTATCAATGAGGGTTCGAAGCTGGTTGCGCTCGTCAAGAATAGACTCTTTCATTTCTTCCTCAACACGCATTTTCTCATGCTGATACCTGATGATGATATAAAAAACAACAAAAGAAATTATTCCCAGAAGAACAAAGAATATTAATAACTTGAAACTATTGGTTTGATAAAAGGGCGGTTTAATGACTATTTCAATGGACAGGCCTTCTTCGTTCCATACCAGATCGTTATTTGAGCCTCTGACAGTAAATATATACCTTCCGGGGGGCAGATTGGTGTAGTTTGCGAACCTTCTCTCAGCTGAGGTTTCTGTCCATCCGTCATGGTAGCCTGCCAGTTTATATTTATACCTGTTTTTTGATGGTGCTGTGTAGTCGAGTGATGCAAATTCAATGGTTAAATCGTGTAAATAATGTGGAAGTATTATTTTTCTAATTTTATTCAAAGAAGTCTTTGTATAAAGGCGTGCGTCGTATGATTTATTTCTTCCGGCAATCCTGAATTGCGTAATAACAATTTCAGGAATATTTAAATTTTCTTTTATACTATCCGGATAAAAAGCTGTAAAACCATTTACTCCGCCATAGAAAAGTTGACCTGAAGGTGCTTTATACCCTGCACAGGGATTGAACACATCAAAGGGTAAACCGTCTGATTTGGTATAGTTCCTTACACTTTCAGTTTTAGTGTTAAAACGAATGATTCCTTTACTTGTGCTTAGCCACAGATTTCCGTTATTATCTTCCTGAATACAGTATATCATATCATCAATAAAGCCCTGTTTCTGTGCGTAGGATCGGAATGATTCGTCGGTACGGTCAAATTTATTCAGACCACCGCCACCTGTTCCAACCCATAATACACCATTTTTATCCTCATAGATAGAAAAAACATCATTATTGCTCAGACTGTTTGTGTCGCCGGGAATATTGATGTATGATTTAAAAGAAGCAATCTCATCAGGTAATGTTGCATGGATATTTTTAATAATCATCTTGTTTAGGCCGCCTCCTTTGGTGCCAATCCAAACTGTGCCTGATTTGTCACGGAATAACCTCAATATAATTCTTGAACTGATGGTAGAAGGATCATCAGTTGAAGACCTGAAATTAATGAATTTACCGGTTTTCTTATTAAACAAATCAAGGCCTCCGCGATTACTGATACCCCAGTTGCCAATTAAAAGATGATCAGCGTCGTATTCAATTATCGTATATACATGAGTATTGCTTAATGAAGTTGAGTCTCCCGGCCGTGTCCTGAAAACAGTTATCTGATTTGTAGCGGCATCAAGTTTGTTAACGCCGCCTCCATCAGTAGCAATCCAGAGCACAGGCCGGTTATTCTCAATAGTATGGCAAATGCCCAAAACATTGTTACTGCTCAATGATTTGTTGGGTTTATCTGTTTTCTTATAAGTACTTAACCGGCCGCTTTTTTCATCAATTCTTATGATTCCATCATTCCGGGTGCCAAACCATTGATTACCCGTCTTGTCAAAAACAATAGCTGTAATAACTTTATTCTCAAAATATTTAAGATATTCAGGTTTCTGTCTGTATTGATCGAAATTTTTTGTGGATGGAACTATTTTATAAATACCATGATATCGTGTACCTAACCATATTATTCCTGATGAACCCCTGTAAAGGCAGTTAATAACCCGGTTACGGAAATAGTCCTCATCAAATGCAAGAGAAATATTTTTGGATTGCAGTGTTTTGGTATTTATTTCATAGATCCCCTGATCACGTGTGCCAACCAACAGGTTGCCATATAAATCAGGCAGTATGGTGAATACTATAGTATATTGCCGGGTCTTGGACCCCGGGCGTGTATTCTCAATACAATAATAAAATTGGTTCTTGCTGCGGTCAAATTTTATTAAGCCTGCACCCCATGTCCCCATGTAAATGTCACCATTTTCATCCTGGTAAATTGTCAGAATAACATGATTAAATTCTCTTGAATCAACACTTACCGGATAATTAGTAAAGATTTTCGTGGTTTTGTCAAACCTATATAGTCCGTTTTCAGTGCCAAGCCACAAAAAATTAGTATTAATATTATCCTCTATGATACAATTAATGTGATTACTCTCAGGTATACCAGCATTAGTATAATGCCTTATAATACCCAGAGAATCAATTTTGTTCAACCCTCCTCCCTTGGTACCAATCCAGAGAGAATGATTGTTATCGCTAAATAAGGAAAGGATAAAATTGTGACTGATAGTGGAAGAATCATTCTGATTATGAAAAAAATGAACAAAATTATCGGCATCCGGATTGTATAGATTCAGTCCATTTTCAGTACCTATCCATAAATTACCTTTGTCATCCTCACACAAAGCCCTTATTACGTTATGACTTATTGTATAAAGTTCAGTTGCTGAAGGTTTATACACAGTAAATGAATAGCCATCATAACGGTTCAGACCGTTCCACGTGCCAAACCACATATAACCATTCTTATCCTGAAGAATGCAACTAATCCAGCTGTGGGATAATCCATTTTCAGGCGATAGGTTTTCAATCTTCAGTGCCTGAGGAAATAATATCCGGTCAACTGCTAATAACAGAAGAAATAAAACAAGGTATTTTCTTAAAAAATGCACTATAAAAATAATATATTCTTAATACTCAATGTAATGTCAAATGTTTGTAAAATTTCAACTCAAATATAAATGGTAATATGATTCGTTAATCCATAAAAGTTATAAAATTTGCAATTTATTAATAGCCCAAAATATTCTTTTTTTTGAACAACATGGGAAAAGCATTGCTTTCATCAGCCTATCTGGGTCCGATACAGTATTTTTCTAAATTTTTGCTTTTTAAGGAAATCCGTATTGAACAATGGGAACACTACCAGAAACAATCATACCGTAACCGCTGTTATATTTATGGGGCAAATGGCAGACAGTGCCTTGTAATTCCTGTTGTTCATGAACAAAATTCTAAAATACCTATCAGAGATGTTAAAATTGACTATTCAAATCCGTGGCAGAAAATACACTGGAAGTCAATAGAATCAGCATACCGGCATTCGCCATATTTCAGCTACTTTTTTGATATGCTGCTTCCTTATTATGACAGTAACCACCAGATCAGGTTCTTATTCGACTTTAATCTGGAACTGCTGAATGTGTTGCTTAAAATTTTGAAAATCGAAAATAACCCTTTGTTAACCGAAAAGTATGATAAACAGCCTTCAGATTATACCGATTACCGCCAGTCGATACATCCGAAGAAAAGATTAATACAACATGATCCGTTATTTAAATGTAATAAATATCCACAGGTATTTCAGGAAAAATACGGTTTTCTGGGAAACCTCAGCATAATTGACTTGCTTTTTAACGAAGGCGGGCATGCCAGAGATGTTATGCTGTCTTTTCAATATTAAAAACATCTTTAAATGCCTTCTCGAACACATCTTTCGGTAAAGCGCCCATAGCCATTTGGGGCTGTCCATTCACAGGCACAAACAAAAGCGAAGGAATACTCTGTATTCCGAACATCGATGACAATTCCCTTTCTTCCTCAGTATTTACTTTATAAATATCAACTTTCCCTTTATATTCATTTGATAATTCCTCAAGGACAGGCGCAACCATCCTGCAAGGCGCACACCAGTCAGCATAAAAATCAATCACACAGGGTTTGTCGCCTTCATATTTCCATTCTTTATTCTTTTCATAATCAAATACTTTGGTCCGGAATGTTTCTTTTGTTAAATGCTCTAACATTGTTTTTGAATTTTAAATTAATATTCTGTTTATTTGTTGTACGATTTTCTTTATTTTCAAATATTGTACCGTTTCACTAATTAACCGTTTTAATGGATAAAAAGTTCAAATAATAGTAATTTTGTCATAAAAAGTAACATATTGTCATATCTAAATATGAATATATGTCTTAATAATAAAATATTTTCCATTATTTCTGATATAGTAGAAAGAAAACAACAGCCATGCTTTGTCATAGGAGGTTATGTACGCGATTGTATATTGGGCCGGAAATCGGAAGATATTGATATTGTTGTTCTTGGCAGCGGGATTGAGCTGGCGAAAGAGGTTGCGGGAAAAATCGGGCATAAGGTTCCGGTAAGCATATTTAAAAATTTCGGGACAGCAATGCTTCGGTATGGGAATTATGAGATTGAATTTGTTGGAGCGCGAAAAGAGTCGTACCGGAAAGACTCGCGAAAACCGCTTGTTGAAGACGGAACACTTGAAGATGATCAGCGCAGGCGCGATTTTACAATTAATGCACTTGCCATATCGCTTAATAAACAAACTTACGGAAAACTCATTGATCCTTTCGGCGGATTAGAGGATATCAAATTGAAACTTATTCGTACTCCGCTTGACCCTGACGTTACCTATGCCGATGACCCGTTAAGAATGCTTCGCGCTATACGCTTTGCAACGCAACTTCAATTCAGCATTGAAGAAAACTCTTTAAAAAGCATTATCAGGAATAAGGAGAGAATACATATTGTGTCATATGAACGAGTTACAGACGAGTTGAATAAGATTATTCTTTCGGCACAACCTTCGGTGGGCTTCAGGTTACTTGATAAAACAGGCCTGCTGGATATTATTTTACCTGAAATTGCAGCTATGAAGGGCATTGAAGAAATAGAAGGCAAAGGACACAAGGATAATTTCTACCACAGTCTGAAAGTGCTTGATAATCTTGCTGCCAAAAGTGATCATCTATGGTTGCGGTGGGCTGCTTTATTGCATGACATAGGAAAACCTGCAACCAAAAAATATACTGAAGAACATGGGTGGACATTTCATGGACATGATTATGTAGGATCAAAAATGATTCCTCGTTTATTCAGGCGAATGAAATTGCCAATGGCCGAACCCATGAGATATGTCCAGAAACTGGTTTTGTTGCATCTGCGCCCCATTGTTCTTGCCCAGGATGAGGTGACCGATTCTGCTATCAGAAGATTACTGTTTGAAGCCGGTGATGATATTGATGACCTGATGACACTTTGTGAGTCAGACATCACTTCAAGAAATGATGAAAAAGTGAGGCGTTATCTGAATAATTTTAAGCTGGTAAGAGAAAAACTCATTGAAATTGAAGAAAAAGACCGCATCCGTAATTTCCAACCTCCAATTGATGGCGATTTTATTATGAGAACCTTCAATCTGAATCCTTGCCGTGAAGTTGGCGTGATCAAAAATACCATTAAAGACGCCATTCTTGACGGAGTAATCAGCAATAATTTTGACGAGGCCTATGAATTTATGTTGAAGAAGGCAGCAGAAATGGGCCTAAAACCGATAGACAATAAGGGTAAATTCCAGCCTGATAAAAAACGGTAAAGCCACTCCGTACATGTTTTTACAAAATTATAACAATTTAATACCGGATAGTGTGTTTCAGTTAAAAAGCTCCATTATCTCTTCTTCTGAAATATCTTTAAAAACATTACCCTTCACTGTAAAAATGTTGGCCAGTTTTGATTTCTTTTCCTGCAGTTTCAGAATTTTTTCTTCAATGGTATCACGCGTAATAAAACGATAAATAAACACATTTTTCCTTTGGCCTATACGATGGGCACGGCTCACTGCCTGATCCTCCACGGCCGGATTCCACCAGGGATCGAGCAACAGCACGTAGTCTGCTGCTGTCAGATTTAGTCCAAACCCGCCTGCTTTTATTGAAATAAAAAATAACCTTGTTGATTCGTCATGCTGGAAATCGTTAATCACATCCTGCCTGTGACGGGTTTCTCCGGTAAGTAATCGGTATGCAATTTCTTTTTTAGTGTAATAACCGGTAAATAGCTGAAGGTGTTTAACAAAAGAAGAAAATATAAGAGCCTTGTGCTTTTCAGCCAGGATATTTTCAATATTGTCAATTACCGCGTCAAATTTACCCGAAGAAGCCTCAAATTCGGGATCAATAAGTAAAGGATGGCTGGCAATCTGTCTGAGCCGTGTTAATGATTGCAGGATAATTATTGACGAACTTTCAATGCCTAGTGACCTGATATTATCGAGAATCAGGTTGCGCACTTTTGATTTTTCTGTTTCATATAATTTCTGCTGTTCTTCAGGCATATCGCAGTAAATAATTTGTTCCATTTTTTCAGGCAATTCAGGAGCCACTTCAGCCTTGGTTCGCCTGAGGACAAACGGACCTATTATTTTTTGCAGTGTCTGCATCTGATGCTGGTCATTATTTTTTTCAATGGCTGACACAAATTCATTTCTGAAAAAATCAAATGTGCCTAATAATCCGGGATTTAAAAAATTCATCTGAGCCCAAAGGTCAGTCAGCGAGTTTTCAATGGGTGTACCGGTCAGAACCAGCTTGTGTTTGGCTTGAAGCTGGCATACTGCCTTATAGGTTTTCGAATGAGGGTTTTTAATAATCTGGCTTTCATCAAGAATAACATATAAAAACCTGAATTGCTTCAAATCGTCAATGTCATTACGCACTATTCCATACGAGGTAAGTATCAGGTCACTGCTGTTAAAATAATGCCTGAAATCTTTACGGTTTTGTCCACTGTAAATAACTGCTTTAACAGTGGGTACAAATTTGTTGGTTTCATTGAGCCAGTTATGAATAAGTGATGTGGGCACAATAATCAGCGAAGCTCTGGTTTTACCTGCCATATCGGGAATGGCATCAAAAATTGTTAACTGTTTGTTGTATCTTGATGTTACCGGCCCGTAATTTTTTTCAATTTCGCAATTCATTACCTGTTTTAAAAGCGTTAAAGTCTGCAATGTTTTCCCGAGCCCCATGTCATCTGAAAGGCAACCCCCGAAAGAATGATGATACAAATGCATTAGCCACTGGTAACCCTTAATCTGATATTCTCTCAGTTGAGCCTCAATACCTTCCGGTAATTTATACTGATTTGAGTTGTATGGCTGATAAATTTTCAGCAGCTTACCGGAGTATTCGTTCATGCAGTTTTCTATCAGCGGATAATGCTGGTGGCTGAGCCTTATATTTTCACCTGCAGCAGATGAAAAAGTAAAAACATCTTTAAACCGTGCAAACCATTCTTCGGGCAGAATTACTATACGGCCATCAGGCAGGGAATATTCACGTGTGCCCTCTATTATATTCT
>JAJUGM010000061.1 GCA_029268165.1 Bacteroidota bacterium | reverse complement strand
TAAAACATTACAAAATTTCACTAAAATTAATTCATTTTATTTAAACCATTATTGCTTTAAAATGTTCAATATTACCTTGTATCATAAAAATATTTACACAATTTTAAATAATTCTTGCCTTTGATGTTTTTTTTTATTATTTTTAATTATTGAAAGTTTACAAGTAATTTCATTCAGCAGGTTTTTCTCAAATTTATTTCAGGTTTCACTTTTATTAAGCATTTTTTCAGGCAAATCTCAAGAGGAAGAACTTTCAATGTAATAGGAATTAATTTTTTTTTGGGTATGTTATCAGTTATCAGAACCTTTTATGTTTTTTTGCCCATGGTATGTATATTTTACTTTATGGCACATTGCCAGAACAATGTCCGCAGGGACGCTTCAAAAGAAATAGTGATTAAGTTTACACCCAATGCATCTGAGGCAAGTATTGACTCGTTATGCCGCGAAGCCGGACTTGAAAAAATTAAGGAAATACGCCGTAACAGGGCGATAGTTTTCAGAATTACTTCAGATATGACCGTAGAAGAAGTGATAGAAAAATACAGGCATCGGCCTGATATTGAATATATTGAGCGCAATTATACTATAAAAATTAAAAACTAAATCCGAAAAATTATGAAAAACTTAAATTTAAAAAGGACGTTAGTAACAGGCGTTATTGCACTGATTATACTGGCAATTCTAGGCCTGGCCTATGCCAGAAAAAAGATGGTAATCATGAAGCCTAAATATGTCAAGGGCGAACTGATTGTTAAGTTCAAGCCTTCACTGGGCAAGGAAGCTTTTAATGCCACAGCGGCTAAAATCAGGGCCGAAAAGATTGCTTATTTCAGCAATGTTGACGCTTTTCAACTGAAATTGCCCAAAGACCTGAAGGTTGAGGAAGCTATTAAAATACTGAAAGATGACCCAGCGGTGGAATATGTCGAGCCTAATTATATGGTTTATCTTGATTATATGCCCAATGACCCGAGGTTTAATGAGCAGTGGGGCCTCCATAATGTCGGTGCATCAGGGGGCACTGCAGATGCTGATATTGATGCTCCTGAGGCATGGGATAAGCATAAGGGAAGTAAAAAAATAGTGGTTGGCATTACTGATACAGGAATTGATTTAAAGCATGAAGATTTATCAGCCAATATATGGACAAATCCCGGTGAAACGCCTGGAGACGGTATTGACAATGACGGAAATGGTTATGTTGATGATGTTAACGGATTTAATTTTGCCGATAATACGCCTGACCCCACAGATGATCATAATCATGGCACCCATGTGGCCGGAATAATTGGAGCTATTGGCGATAATAGGACCGGAATTACAGGTATTAACTACAAAACCAGTATGATGGCCCTGAAATTTATGAAGCCCATTACCTGTGGTACCTTTGAATGCGGAGCTTCAGGCAGTTCTGCCGATGCCGCCGAGGCTATTTTCTACGCAGTTGACAACAAAGCCAGAGTTATTAACGCAAGCTGGGGAGGCACCTCAGAATCATCCATTATCAGAGATGCCATAAAATACGCCGATTCGCTGGGCGTATTGTTTGTTGCTGCTGCCGGCAACGACAACCAGAATAATGATTCCACGCCTCATTTTCCGGCTAATTACGGTGCTCCTCCTTATAATCTGAAGAATGTTATTTCAGTAGCTTCTACTGATTTCAAGGACCAACTTTCTTCATTTTCCGACTTCGGAAAGACCTCAGTGCATCTGGCTGCTCCGGGCGAGGATATTTTAAGCTCAATTATCGGTAGTTATAAAGAAATGAGCGGTACTTCAATGGCTGCCCCTCATGTTACGGGCACAGCAGCTCTTATCTGGGCTAAATATCCCTGGTTATCCCATTATAAGGTTAAAAAATGTATTCTGAGCAACGTTGACCCCATCCCTTCATTGACAGGCAAGGTGATTACTGACGGCAGGCTTAATGCCGATAAAGCCCTGCAATGTATTTCCATGAGACATGATACAGCATTTCTTTTAATGGAAGCTGATTCAACTTTAATGGATCCGCTTTCTTCAAATGATGCCGGTTATCAATATATGAGACAGATAAAATTTGTTTATAACACTGACCTGTGGGATGCAATAACCTATTACGGGATCATCTTCCTTCCGGTATTCTTTATTCTCGGGTGGAAAAATCTGATAAGTAAAAAGGGAAAAAAATAACGGAAGAAAAAGTTTTAATTTCTAATTTCATCCGGCTATAAGAACACGCATTGCCGAATATATCAGAAATTTATCAGGCATGAATATCTGGGTGCCTGACTGGCTTTCGATGTTTGTTTTATCATGTATCGCAGGAATTATTCTGTGCGTTTACACAGCAAAAAAGGAGGGTATTCATACACCCAAGGTGCTTAATACCCTTCTGGTTGCTTTTATCGGGGGCCTGATAGGTGCAAGGATGTACTATGTTTTTCAGCATCTGAAGTTTTTCGCAGCCTACCCGGCTGAAATATTTGCTATGTGGAAAGGCGGATTTGCCTCGCTGGGCGCTATGGCAGGGAGCAGCATAGGTGCAATACTCTATTTGAAACTGGTTAAAATTCCGGTACTGAAATTTGCCGATTGTTGTGCCCTGCCGATTGCCTCAGGCGTTTTTTTTACGCGCATTGGGTGCTTCCTCAATGGCTGCTGTTTTGGAAGAATTTCACATTTACCATGGGCAATGAGGTTCCCTAAAGGAAGCCAGCCCTATTTGTATCAACTTTATACAAATAAAATAACTCCGTTTGAAAATCTTTCCTTGCCGTTGCACCCCGTGCAATTATACAATGCTTTTACCGGACTTATCCTGTTTGGCATTTTTTTGTATATAAGCAGATATAAAAAAAAGGACGGCCAATTGATTACAGGTTTTATGGCCACTTATTTTATCAGCATTTTTTTAACGGATTATTTTCGTGAAAATATATACAATAAAACTGTTTTCTGTTTTTCACAATCTCAGTTTATCAGTATGCTGATGATAGTAATATTCGTCATAGCATTTCTGGCTATATCACGAAGAAGAATTGAAAAGGCAGATATTTAAACCCGGATTTGTCACTAGTCTTATTTTTCAAATGACCGCCATTAGAAAAATTTATTATTTTATCATTGAAACCCCATCCCGAGATCTCAGGACAAATAATCTTGCAGATAATCCAGAGCCTTCGGGACTTAGACCTTAATAAACAAAAAAACATTTTCTAAGGAATATTAGTGTTTTGCAATTACAAATCGATTAAGAAAAACTAAAATAATGTAATTATAAATGCTTACATTATTGGTTTTTCTAAACCGGGGAAGTCATTAGTTCGCTTCGCTCCTAATGACGAACCGGGGTTAAAATAATAATATTACAATTACAATAATGACTTAAGCAAGTTTATCGCCTCAGCAACCGAAGCAATATTATCAACAATCAGTGCAAGCTTATTTTTTGTTTCTTTAAAATGATATTTCCCCGGATTTTTCTGTACGCCTGCAAGAATGTTGTTAAAGGCTGCCGATTTATAAAAATCTGACTGAGGGTCAGCTACAAAATACCCGATCATTTTTCCATTTTTAAGTATAAGCTTGTCAAATCCCATTTTTAATGCCAGCCATCTTAACCTTACCACATCAATGAGTTCAAGTGACTGAGGGGGTATGGGGCCAAACCGGTCAATAAGCTGAGTAATAAAAGCCTGCAGATTATCTTCATTTTCAATCTGATCAAGTTGCCGATATAAATTCATTCGTTCGGCAATGTTTGAAATATATGAATCGGGGAATAACAATTCCATATCGGTATCAATCTGGCAATCTGTCAGAAAATTCCTGCTTTTGTTTTCATTATCCTGTTGTGTTTCCGTTGCAAAGACTTCTCTGAATTCGCTTTCTTTAAGTTCCTGTATGGCTTCATTCAGAATCTGTGTATAAGTTTCAAATCCTATTTCGGCAATAAATCCGCTTTGTTCAGCGCCCAAAAGGTTTCCTGCACCTCGTATGTCAAGGTCCTGAAGGGCAATATTAAAACCGCTTCCAAGGTCCGAAAATTCTTCAATAGCTTTAAGCCTGCGGCGTGCTTCGGGGGTCAGCAGGTTTAACGGAGGAGCCAGCAGGTAACAAAACGCTTTTTTGTTTGTCCTTCCCACTCTGCCCCGCAACTGATGCAAATCGCTGAGGCCGAAATGATGCGCATTATTGACAAATATGGTATTGGCATTCGGGATATCAAGGCCCGATTCAATAATAGCGGTGGCAACCAACACATCATAATCGCCCCTGATAAAATCAAGCATGGTTTTTTCGAGCAATTCACCTTCCATCTGGCCATGGGCTATAGCTACTTTAACGTCAGGGCAAAGCCTGTGCACAAGATCAGCTATTTCGTGAATATTCTGAACCCTGTTATGAATAAAGAATACCTGTCCGCCCCTTGCCGTTTCAAACTGAATACCTTCCTTTATTATATCCTCATTAAATGAGTGCAGTTCGGTAATAATCGGATGCCGGTTTGGCGGAGGTGTGTTAATTACCGACAGGTCGCGTGCTCCCATTAGTGAAAACTGAAGTGTTCGGGGTATAGGTGTAGCTGTCAGGGTAAGTGTGTCGACATTGTGTTTCAGGCTGCGCAGTTTTTCTTTGGCTGCAACGCCAAACTTCTGTTCTTCATCAAGAATCAGTAATCCGAGGTCTTTGAATTTAATGTCGGAGCCCAGCAGCCTGTGCGTGCCAATAATAATGTCCACTTTGCCTTCGGCAATCTTTTTAATGGTTTCTTTCTGTTCCCTATGCTTTTTCAACCTGCTTATATAATCAACGTTGCAGGGGAATCCTTTCAGGCGCTCGCTGAATGTATTAAAGTGCTGCAAGGCCAGAATTGTTGTCGGGACTAACACAGCCACCTGTTTACTGTCGGCCACAGCCTTAAAAGCCGCTCTGATGGCCACTTCAGTTTTGCCAAAACCCACATCGCCACAAATAAGCCTGTCCATAGGTACTGCCGACTCCATATCTTCCTTCACTACGCGGGTCGCTTTTACCTGATCGGGAGTATCTTCAAACATAAATGAAGCTTCGAGTTCTTCCTGAAGATATGTATCAGGCGAAAATGCTGTGCCCTTTGCCATTCTTCGCTTAGCATACAAGGCTATAAGGTCTTTGGCTATATCTTTTATTTTTTTCTTGGTTGCCTGTTTTATTCGTTGCCATGCGCCGGTTCCAAGTTTGTACAATCGGGGTGGCCCATCATCTTTGCCTTTGTATTTTGAAATGCGGTGCAGCGAATGAATGCTTACATATAATATGTCATTATCCTGATACACAAGCCTTACAGCTTCCTGCATCTTACCATTGATTTCAACTTTTTCGAGACCTCCGAATTTACCAATACCATGGTCAATGTGCACTACATAGTCGCCCGGATTCAGCCCCTTAAGTTCCCTGAGCGTCAGGGCTCCTTTACTGGAAAAATAGGTGTCAATAGTATATCGGTGATAACGGTCAAATATCTGATGGTCGGTGTAACAACAGATCCGCAGTTGATGGTCAACAAATCCTTCATGCAGTGTATGATGTAACAAATTAAACTGAATCTGCCTGTCTATATTCCGGAAAATCTGAGTAAGGCGTTCAAGTTGCCATTCATTGCCGCTTAAAATATAATTGATATAACCCTTTTCCTGGTTTTGCCTTAGTTCATCAGCCAGTAAATTGAAGTTTTTATTAAATGAAGGTTGTGGCTGTGTAGAAAAATGAATTTGCCGTGCATTGGGATAAAAGCTCTGATTTGCAATTTCAACTACTTTCATGGATGAAAGTTTTTCCAATAGCAACTGGCTTGTAATCAAATGTCTGTCAGAAGAACATACCTGGTCCGCATTCTCGTTTTTCATAGCCTGATTGAAAATCGCATCCATTCTTTCTGTTACAAACGTGAGGTTATTCACCCATACCAGGGTTCTGTCAGATAAGTATTCTGTAAAGGGTTCCTTGTTATCTTCCGATCCTAAAGCATTGATATCCGGTATGATATTTACTGATTCAAAAAAATCTTTTGAAAGCTGGTCTTCCACGTCAAACGAGCGGATTGACTCAACTTCATCGCCGAAAAAATCAATACGGTAAGGGAAAGGGCATGAATAAGAAAAAATATCTATAATGCTCCCGCGAACGGCGAACTGGCCTGGTTCATAAACAAAATCAACAAGCTGAAACCGGTATTCGTGCAATACTTCACGAATGAAATCAGTCGATACTTTTTCACCTTTTTTTAACTGCAGAATATTTTTACTCAGTTGCCTATGTGTGATTACTTTTTCTGCAAGTCCTTCAGGGTATGTAACAATAACCTTCACCCGTTTATGGTCATTTTTTCTGAGTGCATGTCCAAGCCTTTCGAGAACATTCGCACGAAGAATGATATTACCCGGGTCGGTTTTGTTATAATGAAGCAGTCGCTTGAATGAAGAGGGGAAAAATAATACATCATTACTGCCAAGAAGGTTCACAAGATCGTTATAGCAGTAGGCAGCTTCGTCGTAATCGGGCATTATAATAAGGTGCGTTTGTGACGTATCAATGATAACCGATGATATAACCAGTGTTCGGGCCGAACCAGTCAGTCCTTTCAGAAAAATTTTTCCGGCCTGAAGATTAATTATTTCCCGATTACTGGGATGCTGCCTGTATAAATTAATTAATTCCGAGAGCGCCACGACGACTAAATGCTATCCAGAAGGCTGCAAAGTTGGTAAATTTATATCATAAACCATTATGAGCATGAATAAAACTTTTAATTTTGAAAAAACAAACATATGAAGGTTTTTAAATTCGGAGGAGCTTCGGTAAAAGATGTCGGCTCAGTAATGAATCTTGCCGGCATACTTCAGAGATTTGATGAACCCCTTGTAATTGTAATTTCAGCCATGGGTAAAACCACCAATGCCCTTGAAAGGGTTGTCAATGCTTATATGAAAAGTGACAAAAAAAATGCATTAAATGAGCTGGACCAGATCAGAAACTACCATTATACTATTGCTTCAGGGCTGATATCAGAAAAAGATGATATATTATTTAAGGAATTAACAGAAATTTTTGCAGGATTACATGCAAAAATAAATGACTCACCATCAGGTTTTTACAATATGGAATACGATCAGATTGTATCATGGGGAGAAATTATTTCGACATTGATTATTAGCAGGTATCTTAATATTACAGGATTAAACAATGATTGGGTAGATATAAGGCAATACCTGAAAACCGACAGCACTTTCAGAGAAGGCCGGATTGACTGGCACCTGTCATCAAGCCTTATTAAAAGCAGGTTTCATTTTAATGGCACAAAACGATACGTAACACAGGGATTTATAGGCTCAACGGTAAACAACATGACAACCACACTTGGCAGGGAAGGCTCAGATTATACGGCTGCTGTTATTGCCAATATTCTTGATGCTGAATCGGTTACTGTTTGGAAAGATGTGCCGGGGATACTGAATGCTGATCCCAAATGGTTTGATAATACGATTAAGCTTGACAAAATTTCTTATCTCGATGCAATAGAACTGGCTTATTACGGTGCAAGTGTAATCCATCCCAAAACCATTCAGCCGCTTCAGAGCAAAGGCATCAGGCTGCATGTCAGGTCATTTATAAATCCCGATGAAGCAGGCTCGGTAATTGGCGATGAAAAATATGACAAACTGGTACCGTCTTTTATTTTTAAGATGAATCAGGTGCTAATTCATATTTATCCTGCTGATTTCTCGTTTATTGCTGAAGAAAACCTCGAGAAAATATTCAGATGTTTTGCCGGATATGGCCTTAAAATTAATCTTATGCAAAACTCAGCAATCAGCTTTGACGTCTGCGTAAACAATGACCAGAGCAGAATTCCTGATGTTATGCGTGAGCTTGAAAAGGACTTTCGTATAAGATGCACATATCATCTCGAACTCATTACCATACGGTATTATGACGACGCTACCATTAAACGCGTGCTGGTAAACAAAGAACTGCTGCTTACGCAAAAAACCCGGACAACCATTCAGATGGTGGTAAAAGATCTCGGGTAATTTATCTGTTATCAGGGGTTACTCATACCTTACTGCCTTTGCAGGATTCATTCGGGCTGACTGATACATTTGCCTGCTGACAGTTAAAAAAGCTATGGTCAGGACAATAAGCATAGCAGCAATAAAATGCCATGGATTAAGAGAAATACGATAGTAAAAATTATTCAACCAGCTGTTTGCCAGAAAGTATGCCAATGGCCAGGCCAGGAGTGAAGATACGATGATAAGAAGCAATATTTCTTTAAGTTCAAGGAAATAAATTTTTAATATAGTGGCACCAATGGCTTTACGAATACCGATTTCACGGGTGCGCCGGCTTGAGGTATACGATACAAGGCCGTAAAGACCTAAGCAGGCAATAAAAACAGCAATAACAGATAGCACCAGAAATATTCTCGCTGTTTTGCGTACATCCAGATATTCTTCCTTTAATTTATCATCCAGAAAGAAATACAGAAACGGATAATTGCTGGTAAATTTTTCCCATTCCGATTTCAGAAACCTGATGGTTTCTTCCTTTTGCTGGGGTGATATTTTCACGGCAAGGTATCCTTCGGGATTGCCTTTAATTAAAATAATAACCATAGCTTTTACCGGATTTTCAAGAGGTTGAAAATTGAAATCCTTTACCACGCCTATTATTTCATAAGTTACTTTTTCACCTGATTTTGAAAAAAGCCTCACAAGTTTTTTACCTATCGGATTATCGGTTTTCATCAGTCTGACAGCTGTTTCGTTAATCACACAGGCAGCTGTATCGCTTTTTAACGACGGATTAAAAAACCGGCCTGATGCAAGTGATATTCCGTAGGTTTTCAGAAAATCATAATTAACAAAATGGTAAACAAGATGATAATTGCTGTCAGGTGTATTTCCTTCCAGATAAAAGGATGTGGAGTTAATTATACTCCCCGGAATTGATACGGTATTTGCAGCAGAAAGAACATTCTTATGCGTTAATATCGCCTCTCTGTATTTTTCAAGGTCTTTTTGCAGTCCATCAGGCCTCCTGATTATCAGCAGGTTTTTTGAGTCAAAACCGAGATTTTTATTAATAAGAAAGTTAAATTGCTCATATAAAATAAAAGTCATGACAAGTATGGTTATAGTTACCAGAAACTGAAAAAAAACCAGAGCTTTCCGGAAAAAGCTTCTCCTTGTGCCTTGACCTGTCCAGTTTCTTAATACTATAATCGGATCGAATGAAGAAAGTAAAAAGGCGGGGTAGAAGCCTGCAAATGTTCCGACAACGCCAACCAGTAAGAATAAAATTAAAAACCCCATAGGCGTAACAAGCTGACTAAGTGACAGACTGAGGTCTATGTAGTTATTAAAGAGAGGCAGAAGTATTTCAACCAGCAGCAGTGCAAGAATAAGTGATAAAAAGGTGAGCAAAAAGGATTCAGTCATAAATTGCCTGAATAACATTTTTTTGTCAGAACCTGTTATTTTTCTGATACCTACTTCTTTTGCTCGGTTGGCTATGGTAGCTGTTGCCAAATTCATAAAATTTATGCATGCAACAACAAGCAATAGTATAGCAAGAGCCGAAAATATGTATAAATAACTGCTGTCATTTACCTGTCCGAATTCGGCTTCAAAGTCTGATTTAAGATGAATATCGAGCAAGGGTTGGGTTATAAAATTATAACGGTCATTATAGCTTAATGATTGGTCGTCATGCAGGCTCAGCAGGTGTAAATATGCAGGTTTGACATACTTTTCAGCAAGTGCATTTACTTGTTCTGAAAGCCTAGACCTGTCGGTTTTTTCCTCAACCAGAATGTAGGTATACAAATAGTTTGAAACCCATGAATCAAGCAACAGGTATTTATATAATGTTGATAACGAAGCCACCATATCGAAACGCATGTGTGAATTGCCGGGGACATCCTTCATCACTCCGCTGACCACGTAATATGTTGAGTCGTTCTCAATGCGCAGTTTTTTGCCTACAGGATTCTTATTCCCGAAATAGCGCTTTACAGCCGATTCACTTAAAACAATATTTTCAGGTTTATCAAGTACTGTACTGGGATCACCGGTTATTAAAGGAAAAGAAAAAATTTCAAAAAAAGTTGAATCTGCAAAAATAATAGCGTCTTCATTATGCTTTATCGTATCATATCGTACAAGCCATGCTCCAAAACGGCCTATTCGTACGGCCTTTTTAACACCGGGCACTTCATTGATAAGTGCAGGAGCAAGTGGCGCAGGTGTAACAGCATGGTTGAGGGAGTTACCTGAAAGATTTCCTTTTAGGCCAATGCGGTAAATATTTCTGGCATCCCTGTGAAAACGGTCATAACTGTATTCGTTTTCTACATATAAAAATATTATTATGCTACAGGCAAGGCCAATAGCTAACACAAAAATATTAATTAAAGTATATGACCTATACTTTAAAAAAATACGAACTGCAATCTTTATAAAATTACCTGTCATTAGTTATATACTTGCTTAATATAAATTCCAAATTGCATACCATCCTTGTTAATATGCTATAAATTAATAAAATACATTACTTTATCCGTAGAAAAAACAGTAGCTGGTGTTCGCTTCTGATACACTCATTGCACGGTAATGGATAACACTGATTATTCAATGATAATGATGAATCTGAAAACAGAATAATGATCATTAAGTGGTTCGAATACATACTGCAGTTTTTCAGATGATACTTTTGCTATTTCAATCAGTCCAAGCCCTGCACCACCCTTATGCGAAAACTGACCATTTGTGATGGTTGATTTATATAATTCTTTAAGCCCATGATTATCAAGGTTATTAAGTATATTCAGTTTGCTTTCGAGGGGCTGAATATCTTTATTTTCAATAAGGTTTGAGCAATTAATCAGGAATTTCCCGTTGGTTTTCTGAATGGTAAAACTCGGATGGTGTATTTTATATTGATTGTCCTTGCCTGTCAGATGCGCTGTATATTTCATCATATTTTCAAGCGATTCAATCATTACAAGTAAAATTTTTTTATATAAAGTGGTTTTTAACCCCATCTCAAATACTTTTTCTTTCAATTCATGGATTAAATTGCCAATGGTATCATAACGGATGTTACCCGAAAAACGGAGAATAAAGTCATTATCGGTGTCCGATTGCATAAAGTGTTAAATTCAAGGTGAAATAATAATCAAAAATATGGAAAAGTTGATATTTTAAAAAATTATTCCTCATTATCAGAGAATAATGTGTGTTGTTCCAACAAATAACCTGTGTCATCGGGCAGATTATCTGCCTGTGAGGCTTTAACTGCCAGATAATCACAACGCTGGTTTTCGGGATTATTGTCATGCCCTTTGATCCATACCATTCTAACCACGTGTTTTCTATATAATTTAAGAAAAATTTTCCATAAATCAGCATTTTTCTTTTTTCTGAAACCTTTCTTTTCCCATTCAAAAACCCAACCTTTTTCAACCGAATCAGCCACATATTTTGAGTCGGTGTACAGAGTAACCATTGAGCCTTCATGTTTTAATGCTTCAAGGGCTTTAATAACTGCCAGTAATTCCATGCGGTTATTGGTGGTGTGGCTGAAGCCTCCGGATAACTCCTTACGGTATTTACCTGAAATCAATACAGCCCCGT
>JAJUGM010000060.1 GCA_029268165.1 Bacteroidota bacterium | reverse complement strand
TCAGACTGTATTGCTTGCATTCGTGGTTTTGAACAGATTGATGGATACGATCAGCCTTGTTGCACTAAAATATCCTTTTTATATGGCTCTGGCTGCGCCTTGTTTTTAGCCCGGATTAGTCATTAGTTGCCCTGCGAACTAATAACTTAACTGGGCTTAACCCCGAACATAGATTAATAAATGTTTATGCAATAAAACATTTTTAATCAATTCAAAAGTATTGGAATTGAAACCATCACTGCATCGGGGTTTTAAGGAAAAACTGCTTAGGCCAGTGTCTCTTTGCGGAAAAACTGCTTCTGATTTTTCTCCTTTCACAAATAGGAAAATTAAAATAAAGGTTTTAACAACATATTAAACGCCAATATAAAGAATAAACAAATTTATCGTAATTGAGTTAAAAAGTCATTGTTATATTTAATCCCTTCTTCACTTCGTCCCTTCGTCACTTAGTAACTTAGTCACCCTCCCCCACTTCATCGCCTCATCACTTCATCACTTCATCACTTCATCACCATATTATCCCGGCCTAAACATATTTTATCTGTCCGGAAGCATTTGTTTATTCATCGCACCTGGGTTTAAAATAAAACCGGGTAAGCTCCTCATATCGCGCCGCTACAACCGCCTACCCTTGCTTCCTTCCGGACCTGGGGGAGTTCAGCAGGAGCTGGCCGTATGAGACTTACCCGGCGATGCAAAAATAGAAACAATTATTTTATTACAAAAGAAAAATTAAACCACAATTCATATAAAAACTTATATTTGTGAAATAAACCAAAAACTAATAATATGGAAAACAAAACTACCATGTTTCAGCACACCATGACCTGGGGTGCTATTACCGGAATAGCCCTGATTATTTACACACTTATCCTTTATCTGGCCGGCCTTACATTTAATACGGCTCTTGGATATGTTTCATATATTATCCTTATTGCAGGAATTATAATGGGCACTCTGGCATACCGCAACAAAGTCTTAAACGGATATATTTCTTATGGCAATGCTTTTCTTACCGGACTACTAATAGTTGTTTTTGCTGCCATCCTGTCATCCTTTTTCTCTTTTATCCTCATGCGGTTTATTGACCCCGGATTAATCGAACAGCTTGTTTCCAAAACTGAAGAAAAATTAATCAGTCAGGGACTGAATGATGAACAGATTGAAATAGCCGTTGACAGAATGAGAAGAATGATGGCATCTCCTTTTTCAGTAATTCTGGGATTATTAGGAATGATTATTGTTGGTGCCATATTAGCATTAATTACTTCAGCGTTTATAAAAAAGGAAGGCAACACCTTTGAACGCGACACACAGGGTGTTTAAAAAATAACATGACTAAAACTGACATTTCTGTTATCATACCGCTTCTCAACGAAGCCGAGTCATTGCCCGAACTTACGGAATGGATAGAAAGGGTAATGAAAGCGAATCATTTCAGTTATGAAATTATCATGATTGACGATGGTAGCTGGGATGATTCATGGCAGGTTATTGAGGATATTGTAAAAAGAAATCCCGCTGTCCGGGGCATTAAATTTCGCAGGAATTACGGTAAATCAGCTGCGCTTCATTGCGGATTTCAGGCAGCCATGGGCGAAGTAGTTATTACAATGGATGCTGATCTGCAGGACAGCCCTGAAGAAATTCCTGAATTATACAACATGGTCAAAAATCAAAAATTTGATTTGGTTTCAGGCTGGAAGAAAAAGCGGTTTGACAACACTTTTACCAAAAATATCCCAAGTAAATTATTTAACTGGACAGCACGAAAATTCAGCGGTATCAGGCTGCATGATTTCAATTGCGGGCTTAAAGCTTACAGAAATGATGTTGTAAAAGCCATAGAGGTTTACGGCGAAATGCACCGTTACATTCCAATCATTGTTAGTAAAGCCGGATTCAAAAAGATTGGTGAAAAAGTTGTACAACACCAGAAACGAAAATTCGGCACTTCCAAATTCGGCTTTGAACGTTTTATTAACGGATATCTCGACCTGCTGTCAATCTCTTTTATTTCTCGTTTCGGCAAAAGACCCATGCATTTTTTCGGAACACTGGGCACACTGATGTTTATCCTTGGCTTTATTATGGCAGCCATTGTTGGGGCCAACAAGCTTATTGCCATCAGCCAGAATCTGCCGGCACGCCTGGTAACGCAAAGCCCTTATTTTTACATAGCACTTACAGCAATGATTATAGGTACACAACTATTTATGGCCGGATTTCTGGGTGAACTGGTTTCACGAAATTCACCCGAAAGAAATGTGTATCATATTGAAAAGAAAATATGATCACAGCGTTTATGAACATCAATAATTACTGAAAACTTATTTACACCAGGAGTGTTTGCCGATGTCATATACTTATTCTTTAATTATTCCTACATACAACAGGCCCGATGAAGTTTCTGAATTATTAGACAGCCTGGAAAATCAAACATATCAAAACTTTGAAGTGATTATAGCCGACGGAAGCCCGGGTTCACTGGTCAAAGATGCAATAACAAAATATCAGCACAAGCTGAACCTGATATATTTATATGAAAAAAATCTCGGCATCAGCGAATCACGCAACTGGGGAGCCAGCAAGGCTTCAGGTCACTATCTTGTATTTCTTGACTCTGATTGTATTACACCTCCCGAATACCTTCATGCTGTTAATGAGTTCCTGAAAAAAAATCCCGTTGAGGTTTTTGGCGGGCCCGATGCCATGCATGAATCATTCAGCCCGGTTCAGAAAGCCATTAGCTATGCAATGACCTCTCCTTTTACTACAGGTGGTATAAGAGGAAGAAAAAAGCACATGGGTAAATTCCAGCCCAGAAGCTTTAATATGGGCGTACTGCGTGAAGCATTTATTAAAGTAAACGGGTTCAGCGGCCTGAAAGTATCAGAAGATATTGACCTGAGCATGAGGCTCGATAAAGCCGGGTACCGTACAGCCCTGATAACCGATGCCTTTGTCTATCATAAAAGAAGGTCAACACTTTATAAGTTTTATAAACAGACTAACTCTTTCGGCCGTGGACGGGTTGACCTTTTTCTTCGCCACGGTAATGCAATTAGGGTGGTACATCTGCTTCCCTCTTTATTTCTACTTTATAATATTGCCGGCATCGTCTCATTGCTACTTGCCCCAAAACTCTTCCTGTTATATGCAGCATCAATTGTTATGTATAGCCTGCTTCTCTTTACACATGCCTTATACCTCCTGAAAAAACCAAAACTTGCTTTCCTGGCACTGGCAGCATCATTTGTTATGCTTCTCGGTTACGGAAGCGGAATGATAAGTAACCTGTTTGCGCGCCTTATTGCCGGTAGTTCAAAAACCACCGAAAAACCGGCCATAACCAGGGAATAATAAATCAATACTTAAGGTTTAATTCTTCATCACCTCATCACTTCATCACTTTTCATAAAAACAGCCGGAAAACAATCTGCAATCAAGTGTTTTTTTACTAACTTCATTGCATCAAATAAACCTGTTTTATGAAACCCGGAACAATTTTTCTTTTTATCACAATTCATTGCTATTTAATTGCTGTTGGCTATTCACAGCCAGGAACAGTAAAATCAGTTATTGGCCCGGTAACGGTTACAAAAGAAGTTATTTATGATTCTCTTCTTTCTTTGGCCGGAGGTATATCACCTGAACTGATTGAGCAGGTTATCCATCCTGATTATGATGTGGAAGCTTACAAAATAATGTACACTACAACAGATTTACAAGGGAATCTGACCGACGCCTCAGGAGCGTTATTCATCCCCGAAAATCTTTCAACAGCTAACCCTTTTGTGGCCTATCTTCATGGCACACTCACACGCGATGCCGATGCCCCTTCAAACCTTTCTGGTGCTGAAACTATCATCGGATGGATGTTTGCCATGAACGGATACATTACGCTGATGCCGGATTACCTCGGACTTGGTGATGGCACAGGTGTCCACCCCTATCTTCATAAGCAAACTGAAGCGACTGTTACAACAGATATGATCAAGGCAGTAAAAACTTTACTACAGCAACGTTCTGTTCCGTTTATCAGCGACCTATACCTATGCGGCTATTCGCAGGGAGGTCATGCTGCAGTTGCCACCCAACAGTATATTGAATCACAGCCGGAACCCGGAGTAACCCTTAAAATTAATGTGGCGGGCAGCGGTCCCTATTATTTGTCTCTCATTCAGAAAAAATTTGTTTTTACAAACGAAAACTATGAAAATGCGTCATTCCTGCCTTATCTGCTACTTGGATATCAGGCTGCTTATGGAAACCTATACCAGAACCTGTCACAGGTGTTTTTAGCTCCTTATGATGTCAAGATTCCCGGGTTATTTGATGGCACACATACTGTTGATGAAATTGATTCTTTTCTGCCCTCAGCATGGAAAAGTATGTTTCAACCCTCTTATTTATCAGGTATTACTTCAAACTATTTTCATCCGGTTAACCGTGCTTTAAGGGCTAATGACCTTATCCGGTGGAAGCCTCAGGCAAAACTCAGACTTTTATATACTACGGCAGATGAGTTGGTTGATAAAGACAATTCCATTGTAGCCTGGCTTTCATATATTCTGCAAGGTGCCAAAGACGTTGTTGCATTGCCTGTGGGGTCATACAAACATGCTGAGGCAGCAGTATATGCTGTTTTTCTGGCAAAGTCGAATTTTGACTGCATATCAGGCGTTAATCCCTGTCTGGTTAGCACAGGTGGAAAATCTACAGATTCTGATGTAAGTGGCAGCACAAAAGAGTTTATAAAACTGCTGAAGGAAGAAAACCATCCTGACCCATGGCAGTACTTTTCAGATCCCAAATATGCATGGCTGATGTATGAAAATGATAATCCAGCTAAGCAGAATACGCTGCATATATTTCCACAGCCTGCTTCAGATAAAGCATACATTGAACCTGGTACATTTAATGGTGAAAGTGTAATCATACGTTGTTATGATTATACCGGCAGGTTGGTAAACATTAAAAAAGTAAATGTTGCCTGCGGATTGTTTGAATTTGATTGCCAAAATTTACCAGATGGCTTATACACAATAATTGTTGAAGGAAGTACAATCTACAAATCAAAACTTTTAATTATCAAATAATTCTAATATTCTTTTTGATGCTAAATAAGTTTCAGAGTGAATAAAACTACCAGCTTCCGCTGGCTCCTCCGCCGCCAAAACTGCCGCCACCGCCTCCTGAAAACCCTCCGAAACCTCCGCCACCGGAAAATCCACCAAAACCTCCAAATCCTCCGCTGCCTGATGTGAAATCGCCAAAAGTACCGCGCCTTGAACCTCCGGATGAGTTCATCATCATCAGCCAGAGCCACCAGGGAATACTTTTACCCGGACTGTAGAACCTGCGCCTCATAGCAACTGTAAAAATAATCATCACAACCACAACAAATATAAAGACTGCTCCGGCGAGAATAGCCGGAAGAGCTGTTTTCTTCATGTAATCATCGGCAGTAAATTCGCCTCGGGTAAGGGAAATAAGCACATCTGTAGCTTTATCAATACCTTCATAATATCTGCCTTCCTTAAAGGCAGGTACAATTTCAGTTTCAATAATCCGTTTTGCCAGGGCATCAGTCACCGCACCTTCCATGCCATAACCTGTCTGAATGGTCACTTCCCGGTTTTCGGGGCTAACAAGAAGAACAATACCATTATCTTTTCCTTTCTGGCCTATACCCCACTTTTCACCCAACAATGCTGCAAATTCTGCTACCGGGTATCCCTGAAGGTCGTTATAGGTAACCACATAAATCTGTGTTGAAGTTTCATTATTGAACTGTAACAGTTTATTATTGAGCGCAATTTGTTGATCGGTGGTCAGCAGGCCCGTAAAATCATTCACCAGCTTCGGCGGTACCATAGGATCAGGAATATTCTGCCCATAGAAAGCCAGAAAACTTATTGAAAATAATAGAGAAAAGAAAAGTTGTTTCATTTAGTCTGAATTAATGTTTACCAAAAGTGATTTCATCTGAAAGTTCATTCATATCATCAGCCTTGCGTGGAAAATATGTTTTCAGCTTCTCTCCGGCTATACGGATACCTTCATTCAGGCCACCGGTAAAATCGCCTGATTTAAAATGTTCTTCAAGCTTGTCACGCACCGCATCCCAAAAACCTTCAGGTACTCTGGCATTGATGCCCATGTCGCCCAGGATGGCAAACTGTTGCCGGGCAATTGCCAGATAAAACAATATTCCGTTTCGTTCACGCGTCTTTGTCATTCCCAGTTTTCTGAACAAAAAAGCCGCCCTGTCAAGAATTTCGCCCTTACAAGTATTTTCGATAAATACCCTGATTTCACCGGAAGTCTGCTTCTCAGCATCCTCAATAGCCCTGAGAATAATGCTCTTTTGTTCTTTTGTAAAAAACGAGTCCGCGCTTTTCATCACCTTCACAATCAGAATTCAACTACAGGAGCTCTTTCAGCCTGGGGTTCGGCATTAAAATAAGGTTTCTCGGTAAAACCGAACATCCGGGCAAATATCAGCGGCGGAAATCCCTTGATATAAGAATTGTACTGAGTAACCGTTTCATTATACTTCCTTCTTTCAACGGCTATGCGGTTTTCAGTTCCTTCAAGCTGTGACTGCAATTCAAGAAAATTCTGGTTGGCTTTCAGGTCGGGATAATTTTCAACTACAGCCAGCAGTCTTGATAAGGCAGAACTGACCTCTCCCTGTGCAGTCCTGAATTGCTGCATGTTTTCTTCGGTAAGGTTTTCAGCATTTAGTGTTACCTTAGTAGCATTGGCTCTTGCCTCAACAACCCGGGTAAATACCTCCTGCTCATGTTTGGCATAACCTTTAACCGTGTTGACAAGATTGGGGATAAGATCGAGACGTCGCTGGTACTGGTTTTCAACGTTTGCCCATTCACGGCTCACCTGCTCACGCAAGGTTACCATTTTATTATACATATTTCTGCATGATCCGCCCATAATAAGCAGAACAAGTGCAATTACAACAATTATGACAATGTTTCTTGTTTTCATGTGTAAAATAATTTGAACATTATTTGATTTATACCGTAAAATTAATCAGATTAATTATTTTACATCTTGTTTCAGAAAATAAAAACAATTTGGCATAATTTTAGCATACCTATTAAAAAAAACAGTATGAAAACAAGAATAAGCACCGTTTTGCCGGCTGGTATATTACTGATACTTTTCAGTATTTCTTGTGAAGACATTGAAAACCTGACAACTGGTGATGTCCGTGAAAAAATTGAAGGTTACTGGGATGTTTCAGAAGACTGTACATCGTGCAAATCGACTTTTGACGCCTTTAATGTATATATTTCGCCCCACCCTGACGATTCAACAATGGTACTGATTGATAACTTCAGCCAGCTCGGATGGGAAGTATCAGCCAGGGCCAAAATATCCGGAAGAAACCTGTTTATTAATTCAGATAAGTTGGAAGGAGGTTGGACTGTAATAGGTTCAGGCACAATTTCATCCAATTTTAAAGAAATAAAATGGAATTATTCCATGGATGATGGCAGTGGCCTGGCCGATCAATATGTAGCAACCTATACCAGGCAATAAGCTGCAGACGGAATTTTGTCCGGTAACTCAAAACAAGTATGTGTAATTAAAAAGCTGCGAGCTGCGAGCTGCGAGCTGCGAGAAGGAAGTATTTCTGAAAATCTTTAAAATATAACAATTTTAACTACTAAGTCGCTAAGGCACAAAAGATTCACAAAAAAATTCCTGTTACAATAATTCTTTCTGAAAATTATAACGCGTTTAAAGTAACGATGTTTAATTTGCAAACAACCTCTTTTTTTTGTAACTTTTACTTTAATTTCATTAAAATTTTCATTTATGGGTACTGATAAAGAATTAAATAATAAATCAACTTCTCAGCAAATTGTTAAAAAAATATTAGTCCCTGTTGACTATTCCGAATGCTCTGTATTTGCATGCCGCTATGCGCTAAAAATAGCCAGCAGGCTCGATGCTGAAATCAGGCTGTTTCATACCTATTATTCACCGGCATTTGATCTTATTGAAATGGCAAGTGCTGTGCAAACCCAGACACAGCTTAAGGAAGAAACACTTAATAACCTTGAAGCAAGCGAAAGAGAAACAGCAGAGAATTTCATTAAAAGCCTGAAGGAATATATAAGTGAAAATCATTTACCTGATATTCAGATTAGTTATGAAATCAAGCCCGGAGTTCCTGAAGATTAAATCAGGAGGTATAGCGAATGGTATGAGCCCGGGCTGATCGTAATGGGAACCCACGGCAAGGGAAGCGGTGTTAGCAGTATTATGGGCAGTGTAACGGCTGCAGTGATTGATAAAATTAAATATCCGGTGCTGGCCATTCCTGAGAAATATACTTTTGTGGGTGAAAAGAATATTAAAAACATCATGTATGTGACTGACTTTGACGAGTCAGACTTTATGTCCATACGTATACTCATGAATTTAACCGAACCACTGGGGCTTGATATATTCTGTGTGCATATCGGCGATGATCCTAAATCGTGGGATAAAATAAGGATGGACGGGTTAATGGAATATTTCCGTAAATCATACGGAAAAACCCATGTTGATTACAGCTTTATCAGTCAGAAGAACTTACTTGAAGATATTGACAGACTGATACATGAAAAAAATATTAATATCATTTCGGTTACTTCGCACCGGCGAAGTATTGTTGATAAACTCTTCAGGTCCAACGTAACAAAGAAACTCTTTTACCACACAAGCATTCCTTTGCTGGTTTTTCATTCATAACTTAAATAGTATTAGCATGCCATATTATCCATGCACTGAATGCAAATTTCAGAAAACGTGATAGCGAAATTAACATGTAATTTTTTAACGGATAATTTACCGCTCCCATAAGCATGGCTGTGGCAGAAAAGGGAACAGGAGTTAGCGCTGCCACAAGAACAAGATATTGACCGTATTTTTGTAATAATATTTCAGATTTTTCAAGATAAGCTTTTTTAAACTTTTTATATAACAAGGTCTTATGCAAATATTTACCTATAATAAATGCAACAATACCAGCACCGTATGAAATTAGTGAAAATAAAAATACATGAAAAACGTATCCAGTAAATGCATCATTACGTAATGCCCAGATGATAAATACTTCAGGAGGTATGAGCCCGATAATAACTTCAGAAAGGGAAAAAATGGCAAAAACCAGCCATTCCCTGCTTAAAAGAGGTTCAAACCTTTCCCATGTATCACTGCTTACAGTGTGTTTTGTAAAAATGAACATGGCCACAATAACAGCCAGCCATATCAGGCCTTTCGTGAAGTTACGGAAGAAAAATTTTAATCGGGAATCGGATTGTGACATATCTGAGTTGAAACGGTATTACTAATGCAATTTTTTTCCAATCATGTGTATGAACTCTTCGCGCGTGCGACTGTCTTTCAGAAAAATACCTGTAAAAGCAGAAGTAGTGGTTACCGAATTCTGCTTCTGCACGCCCCTCATCACCATGCATAAATGCATAGCCTCAATGACAACTGCTACGCCAAGAGGATTAAGGGTTTTTTGAATACAGTCTCTGATCTGCACTGTTAGCCGCTCCTGCACCTGAAGCCTTCGTGCATAGGCTTCAACCACGCGCGCTATTTTACTCAATCCTGTAATATATCCGTTGGGTATATAAGCAACATGAGCCTTGCCGAAAAACGGCACCATGTGGTGTTCGCATAAAGAGTATAATTCTATATCTTTTACCAGAACCATTTGCTGATACTCCTCCCTGAAAGTGGCTGCTTTTAATATTTCTTCTGGATTTAGAAAATACCCGTGAGTGAGATACTGCATGGCCTTAGCAACCCTTTCAGGTGTATCCATCAACCCCTCTCTGCAAGGATCCTCGCCAAGGTAAAGTAATACTTTCCGGTAAAGTGACGCCAAGGTTTTGGTTTTTCTTCCATGAAACTTGTCAATACGTTCAAATCCGGCCTCGGCTATCCCTTCAATAATCTTATGCTTATCGTCCATTGTAATTATTTGTTTGTTTTATAATATTTTATAAAGAAATATTTCAGGTGTCGAAAAAAATGATAAATTTATTATTGTTTCCTGCAACAAAATTATAAACTTTTCGCTCGGAAAAAAGTCCTGCTAAATCCACAAGGAATGAAAATACTTATTGTAACAGCCTCCAATACTGAAATTAAAGAAATCAGAGACAAGTTAACTTTTGTCAATAAGCTTATGCCCGGTCTTGTGGCATATAAATACGGCAACCTGGCCATTGACATACTGGTAACAGGGTACGGAAGTGTATTTACTTCATATTACCTTACAAAAACATTGCAGGTACGCAACTACGACCTGGCTATCAATGCCGGCATAGCAGGCAGTTTTGATTATTTTCTTGAACACGGCTTTGTGGTCAATGTTATTCAGGATCAGTTTGCCGATCTTGGGTTTGAAGATAAGAATGATTTTTATACCCTGGGCGAAAAAGAAATGCTGAATGAAGACTCATTTCCGTTTACAGGGGAAATCATGCGCAGCCTGGGCAATTTTGAAATACAGGAAATTGAATCGCTCATACCCGTTAAGGCCATCACTTTAAACACTATTCCCACCTCTCAGGAACGGATTCAACGCCTGAAAGCAAAATATCAGGCTGAAATTGAAACAATGGAAGGAGCCGCATTCTTCTATGTTTGCCTCATGGAAAAGATTCCGTTCATTCAGATTAGATCCATTTCCAATTTTGTTGAAATACCAAGGGTGGAAAACTGGTACCTTCCGCTTGCCATCAAGAACCTTACAAAGACAATCATGGACATTTTTGGTGAGTTACGGACAAATTAATAATGATGATGAATATCACCACCAGGTGATAAGGAAAATCATTTATTTTTTGTTTACAAATGGGTGAACATAACGTAAATTTGTTTGTTAATATTTATAAAGGGTTTAGTTTGGTTTAGGGTTAATCAAAAAAGACTAATTTGTTTGATAGGGTTAATTAGTTTTAGGTGGTTTGGGGTCCCGGCGAAAGCCGGGATTTTTTTTAATAATTGTTATTATATTTTTATGGAAAGTAATACATAATAATTACTTTGCTGCCTCAAAACAGTAGCCATGGCTGTATGAGCTCACAATTACCCTGCCTTTCTTACCGTTTTCACCCGGCACTACTATACATTGCCTCATGTAAAAATACCTTTCATCTTCATACGAATCATACGATTTTAGCCTCCAGAGGTGTTTTCCGGTTTCAATATCTACGGCATGAATACGGCCATCGCCACTGCTGCCGTAATATACAACACCGTTGAGCTCGCTCAGGTAACTGTTTGTTCCGGCCGAGGTTTCTTCCCAGAGCTTATTTCCGGTGGCCGTGTTAAAAGCAACTAATTTTCTCCTGCCATCGTCCATCACTATCATTTTATCGCCTACAATTATAAAACCTGAAACAGAATATTGCCCAAAAGGATCTTCATTGCGCCAAACAATTTTCCCATCGTTAATATTGCGGCATTCTGTAACCCCACCTGATAAAGTGTGATAAAAATAATTCCCCACTATGGTTGGAGTGAAACCTTCAAGAAAATTATAATCACCCAGTTCTATTCGCTCATATATCCATTTACGCTGGCTGAAATTATATAGCCCTACGTATGACTTACTAATCTGATCTTCATTTCCATATAAATAATATTGTTTTTCATAATAACATAGCAACATAATATCATGGGTTTGTTCATCATAAAATCACTTCAGGAATCGGAAACCTCCAATGGATATATTCACACGGTTCATGTCAGGTTCAGGAAGTTCACCCATATCGGGAATTAAAAACAATTGAATATTTCCGTTTTCAATATTTCCAT
>JAJUGM010000059.1 GCA_029268165.1 Bacteroidota bacterium | reverse complement strand
TTATGCATTTATTCAGACTACTTTTCCCGATTACATCAGCAACACTGTCAACAAACAAAAGCTGGATAAAATGACCGTGATTGAAAAAAGAAAACTGATTAAGTCACTGAGTATTAAAAAAGCCCAGGCATGGTGGAATGCGGAATCAGCCACCTGGAGCCGGTTAAATGCGCTGGTGAGTGCACTAAAATCAACGGACGAAAAAAGGCAGGTAAAGGCTTTGTTTTACATCAGAAACGGCAAAACGAAGTGCACAGGCCTTAACAAAGCTTTTTATGAATCAGAACTGATTGCGCTGATGCGTGAACTTGCGAAAACAGAACTCAAAAGAGTATCTGAAAACGCCAAGCTTATTCTAATGGATATTGATTATGAATGGCTGATGCTTAAGCCTGCAGAACAGTTATAAAATTTTCTTTTATTAAATTTGCCGATTGTTAAAAACAAAAACATGATACGTATTTTGGGCTTACTTTCTTTTTTATGCCTGGTAACAGGAGTTGACAAGGTTTTCGGACAGAAAGAAATATTCATCAAACAGATTGAGTTCAAACTCGATAAGATAAGCAGCAATGCTTTCGAAAACGAGTATTTTATGACAATAAAATTAAACAAAGGGACAACCTATAAGTTTAAAATCACCAACCACAGGGATAATTATGCAGGAAAAGCTGTATTGCAATTACTGGATGCAGATAATCTTGTATTAACAAATGTATTAAATGATAAATATTTCGAAACCCTGAATTTTGTTTGCAATAAGACAGCATTTTATGATGTGCTCATCAGATATCAGGACAACAAGCCGGGAAATTCGGTAGTTGATATTATGATGATTCAATAGCTAAAAATAGGTTGCTGACAATATAATTAAAGCCACAATCATATAGATAAGGGTTAAGGGGAAACCTATACGGAAAAAGTCTCTGAATGAATATCCGCCGGGCCCGGATACCATTAGGTTGGTATCGTAGCTATGAGGTGTTATAAATGTACATGCTGCTGCATAACTCACTGATAATACAAAAGGCACAGCATCAACACCCATTTTGGAGGCAACGGAAATGGCCACAGGAAAAATCAAAGCAACGGCTCCTTTTGAGGTTATTATGGCAGATAAAATAGCAGTTATGAGATAAACGCCTGTGAGGACTCCTGTTTTACCAAATGGTAAAAATAAAGTTAACATACCATTTGCCATAAATGCAGCAGCCCCTGATTTGAGCATAGCTGTACCGAGAGCCAGTGACAGTACCACTACCATAGCCATATTGTAATCGATGCTGACGGGAATTTCCTTTGGAGTAGTAACTTTGATGACCATGGCTACCAGTACCATGATAATCAACCCCATAAACAATGAAGTAACCTGCAAAGCTGCAAGAACAATGGCAAGCATCAAACCTCCCAGCAGAACGACATTCTTCCACCATTCAAGTTTAAGGTATTCCGACACTTTTGAAATGAAATAGAAATCGCGGGTATCTGAAGCACGGCTGATGAAGTTCTCACCGGTAAATAGCAACAGTACATCGCCAGCCCTAAGCACAACATTTCCGATTTTTCCTTCTATTTTCTCTCCGTTTCTGTGGACGGCTATAATTGCAGCATCATATTTGCCTCTGAAATTAGTGTCACGAACAGTACGGTTGGTCAATGCTGAGTTCTGTGAAATTACTACCTCAACAACCTCTGCTTTTCGCATTTTTGTTAACATGCCTATCTCAGGCAAGATAAGTCCTGAATTTGAACTGATCAGGTCTGCAATATTTTTTGTTTCGCCAGCAAAAATTAAAACATCACCTTTATCTAAAATAACATCAGAAGGTACGGAGGTAATTCTGAATGATTTCCTTAATATAGCAGCAAGTACAAGTCCCTGAATTTGATTCAATCCCGATTCGGCGATTGTTTTACCAATAAGATGAGAATTAGCTTTTACCTTTGCCTCAATAATGTACTCACGGTTATGTGACTGTAACTCATCGGAGATAGGCCTTTTATCAGGCAGAAGTCGTTTGCTGAATAATATCAGATATAGTGTGCCAATGATTATCATAGGAATGCCAACCATAGAAAAATCGAATATCTGTAAAGGTTGCAAATCAGGCAAAAGTTTCTGCTCTTCTACCATACTATTGACAATCAGATTAGTAGAGGTTCCTATCAGTGTTGCTGAGCCACCCAGAATGGCCGCATAAGATAAAGGTATAAGCAGTTTAGAAGGGGAAACATTATGACGTTTTGCCCAGCTGTGAATATAGGGCATCATCACGGCAACAAGGGGAATATTATTCAATATAGTTGAGAATCCGGCAACATTCATTACCAGCCTGCTAAGAAAGCCACCATACTTTCTGACATTACGGAAACGCCAATCAAATATGTTTTCTATAATGTTAGTTTTTCTAAGTATTTCGCCAAAAAGTAAAATAAGTATCACCACAGCAACCTGTTCATTGCCTAACCCGCTCACAATTTCACGGGGTGTAAGCACACCAAACACACCAAGCGCAATAACACCAATTAAAAAAGTAAAAGAAATACCAAGTAAATTAAAATATAAAGAAACCAGAATAAAGGCAAGTACTAATAAAACCAATATCAAATCAAAACTTACCATGTTTCTTTATCTGAATTGAAATATTTTTGTGATAATCAGGTTCCACCTCAGGCGAAAGTAACAAATATAATATCAATTCAGAAATGAATTGCATGAAGGATGATATTTGTTATCAGATAACAGGTTTTGGATGATTAATAAATGAATAGTAAGGGATAACAGATAACGGATTTCAGATGCCGGATGAACGCTTACTGTTTGCCTCTGCCTGGTTGGTATCAGGAAAGAAACATATTTGTCAAAACATCGGAAAGTGTTTTTTTGTTAGATATAATTAACTATTTTTAAATTTTAATTAAAAAAAATATGGGCACATTGAATGATTTACAACCTGTGTTAATGTGGAAATATTTCAGTGAAATTTTACAAATACCCAGGCCTTCGAAGAAAGAAGAGAAAATTGGCAATTATATTAATTCAGTTGCAAAACAACATAAACTTTCTTGTAAAAAAGATAAAGCAGGAAATATATTAATTAGTAAACCTGCTACAGTAGGATACGAACATTTAATGCCTGTTTGTCTTCAGAGCCATCTTGATATGGTTTGTGAAAAGCACAATAACAGCAATCATAACTTTGAAACCGACCCAATTCAGGCATACATAGACGGTAACTGGGTGCGTTCAAAAGATACCACACTGGGCGCTGACAATGGCATAGGTGTAGCTGCACAGCTTGCAATACTAACTGATCCTGAGGCTAAGCACGGACCACTTGAATGCTTGTTCACCGTTGATGAGGAAACCGGGCTGAACGGAGCCAAATGCCTTGAAAGTGATTTCTTTGGAAGTAAAATACTGATTAACCTTGATTCAGAAGATGAAGGAGAACTGTTTATCGGTTGTGCCGGTGGAATAAACACAACTGCTTCAATTAAATACAAATCAAAAAATTCACCATTAAATTCCAAAAGTTACAGGATTGACATAAGCGGCCTGACCGGTGGACACTCAGGGACTGACATTCATAAAAACCGGGGTAATTCTATAAAAATACTGAATGAAATTCTTTGGGAATGCCGTAACCGGTTTGATATGCGACTTGTCATCTTTGAAGGCGGAAATCTGAGGAATGCCATTCCACGTGAAGCGTATGCAGTTGTTGTTGTGCCCGAAAAGTATATCGAAGTTTTCGAAGAATTTATAAAGGAAAATGCAAAAAGACTGATGGCTGAAATAAAAGTGGAAGAACCCGAATTCTCATTAACCATGCGTGAGGTTGAAAAACCCACCAGGATTCTTAAAAAGAAGCCGCAGGAACGTTTGCTTAATGCCATTTATGTTTGCCCTAATGGTGTTATTTCCTGGAGCAAAGTAATGCCTGATCTGGTGGAAACATCAACCAATCTGGCTTCGATTAAATTTGAACCCTCAAACCTGATTATTATTAACACCAGTCAGAGAAGTTCCAACGATGCTGCAAAACAGGTAATAGCCAACAAGGTCAGAAGCGCCTTTAAACTTGCCGGAGCAAAGGTTGAACACTCCGAAGGTTATCCGGGATGGAACCCTAATCCAAACTCAGCTATATTAGCCCTCACTGAAAACACCTATAAGCGTATTTTTAATACCCCGCCAAAGGTTAAAGCCATTCATGCCGGGCTTGAATGCGGATTGTTTCTTGAGAAATACCCTTATCTGGATATGATATCATTCGGGCCTACCATAGTTGATGCCCATTCACCCAATGAGCGCATTGATATTAACAGCACTGAAAAATTCTGGAAATTACTGACTGAAGTGCTTAAAAATATCCCCTCCGAATAATCAGACAAAAGGAAGTTGAAAGGCCCGTAAGTTAATCGGTTACTTCAAAATCAGCCTTTGTAACGCCGCATACAGGGCATACCCAGTCTTCAGGTATTTCTTCAAAAGGAGTTCCTGGAGCTACGCCACCATCGGGATCGCCTTCTGCGGGATCATAGATGTATCCACACACAATGCACTTATATTTTTTCATGAAAAAGAATTTTTAAATTTTAAAAACAAAAATACAGTATAAATACAAAACAAAACATAAAATTGAACCAATCAACACAGAATTAAAAAGATAGTTTTTCTTCTGAATTCATACATTAAATACCATATCACTTTGATATTCTGTATAATACATCATTAGTTAGACATAATAATATTTAACCCAAGTATGATGAATAAAAAAATACATCCAGGTGAATAAAAAATTTTTTTAAAGTAAATTTTTCATAGGAAGCTCTCAGAAAGAGCGAACCAATGGATTTATGACTAAGAAAAATCACTTTTCTGGTGCAGCGCCAGCAAACCGGAAAAGTTGATTTTTCTTAATAGCATTGCATTAGAAATTTTTCTAATGCAATAATTGGGATAAATTATTATTTGATATTATCAAATAATATTATTGTTTATTAACAAGGAATTAAGTTATGGATTTCATTCAATCACACCCGAACCAATGAGTTCATCACCCTCATACCATGCAGCAAACTGGCCGGGTGTTATACCACGTTGCCTTTTGTCAAAAATGATATACAAACCATCATTATGATAATAAAGAGTAGCCGGTTGAAGTGCCTGCCGGTATCTGATTCTAACCAAATAACGGCGTGAATTCCCTTTTTCAAGAGCCTTATCCTTTCTGAGCCAATGAATATCAGAAGTGGTAATTCTAAGTCCCCATCGGTTAAGGCCCGGATGTGCATGTCCCATGCCAACGTAAATATTGTTATTCACCGTATCGGATTTAAGTACAAATAAAGGTTCTGCTTTACCTCCTATGTTTAATCCTTTTCGCTGGCCAACTGTGAAAAAATGCGCGCCGTTATGATAGCCGATAATTTTTCCATCTTCCTTACCGTAGTTAAAATCAGCTGTTAATTCATCCAACCCTTCACCAGTAAGTAAAAAATGACGATGAGTTTTCACATATTTATGATAAACCGGCAGATCCGAAGGAATCTCAATTACATTGCCCTGTTTGGGTTGCAGTTTTTGTTTCAGGAATTCAGGAAGATGAATTTTACCTATAAAACAAAGGCCCTGTGAATCTTTTCTGTCAGCTGTTGCCAGTCCCTGTTCCTGGGCAATCTTACGTACATCATTTTTCATCATGGTACCTAACGGGAACAAAGCAAACTTTAATTGATGCTGATTAAGCTGGCATAGAAAATAGCTCTGGTCCTTGGATTTGTCAATACCTGCCTTTAAACGGTAAATAGTGAGATTACCGTTGTGAATTTCCTCCTTACGGCAGTAATGCCCGGTTGCAATATAATCAGCTCCTTCATCAAGAGCGGCTTTGAGGAAAAGATCAAATTTTATTTCGCGGTTGCATAATACATCAGGGTTGGGTGTTCTTCCTTTTTCATATTCAGCAAACATATAATCCACAATACGCCTTCGGTACTCATTACTAAAATCTACAGTCTTTAAAGGGATCTGTAATTTGCGGGCTACCAGTTCGGCAAAAATTATATCATCGCCCCAGGGACAATCACCTGAAATTGTCCCTGTTGTGTCATGCCAGTTAATCATAAACATGCCCTGCACATCATAACCTTGTCTTTTTAGTAAGTATGCAGCAACACTTGAGTCGACACCTCCCGATATACCTACAATTACACGTTTCTTCAATGCCCGCGAAATTTTTGTACAAAGGTAATAATTTGAGTCGGGAAAAATGAAATGTTATATTAAGACAATACCGGTAAATCCTATGTTTATTTTTTTATTATTTCCGCAGCATCCTTATCAAGGTACCATTCAGGTTCGCCACGAATAGGCCTGATATGCTTTGCCGGATAAAATTTCGAAACAGGCTTGTCGGTGAGTATCTCATGAACAATCTGTTTTTTTGAACTACCTGTAATGATAAATGTAACGCGTCTGGCATTGACAAGGGTTTTTCCCGTGAGGGTTATCCTTTTCTGATCTGTTTTTGGATGAACTGCCACTTCACATATTTTATCGCAATATAGCAAATTCAACTGGTCAGGAAAAATAGATGCTGTATGACCGTCGTCTCCCATGCCCAGAAAAATCCAGTCGAAAACCGGAATATTATTTCGCACCGGAACATGTTTGAGTATTTCTTCAGCATATCTTATGGCTTCTTCTTCAGGTTCATCTTCGCCTCTGATGCGGTGGATATTTGAACTGTTAATACCAAGAGGTTTTAAAAAAAGTCTGTATGCCATACCGTAATTACTGTCGGAATGATCAGCGGGTACACACCTCTCATCACACCAGAAAAAATGAACCTTATGCCAGTCAATATCAAATGAATGAGAAACACGATGTGATGCAATCCTTTTAAACCAGAGGTGAGGTGTGCTTCCTCCGGAAAGAGCGATATTTATTTTATCTTGTTGCAGCGAAAGCTTTGCGATATGAAAATAAAATTCACCTGCTAATTCTTCGGCCAGCGCATTTGGTGTTTCAAATATTTTAACCCGGTCTTTCATAATTACAGTTCACAATATATTCCGTCATTTGTCAGATTTTTACATGGATATCGCCAGTTCATCCCCTCGCCTTCAATCAGGCTCTCAGATTCAACAGGTCCCCATGTGCCTGCCGGATAGCCATACAAAGGTATTTCAGGTTTTTCTTTCCATGTATTGATAATGGGGTCAACAATTCTCCAGGCTGTTTCAATGGCATCGCCGCGGATAAACAGTGTTGAATCGCCCTGCATACAATCAAGCAGCAACCGCTGATATGCTTCAGGAATATAGGTCTGTGCCAGTTCAGAATAATGAAAATCCATATTAACATCCTGAACATTAAATCCGGTTCCGGGGACTTTCATACCGAATTTCAACAGAATGCCCTCATCAGGCTGAATACGCAGGACAAGCTGATTTTCCGAATTGCAGAGTCCTTCGTTAAAACAAAACAACTTATGAGGTGTAGGTTTGAAGTGCACAACGATTTCTGTTACCTTAGTGGGCAATCTTTTCCCAGTTCGTATATAAAAAGGGACTCCGCCCCATCGCCAATTATCAACATACAGTTTAAGAGCAACAAAAGTTTCGGTAACTGAATCGGGTTTTACACCGTTTTCTTCACGATAAGCAGGAATTTTTACTCCATTTAATGTTGCAGCCGTATATTGACCTTTTATAACATTATGCTCAACTTCTTCCGGCTTAATGGGCCTGACAGCCTGTAAAACCTTTAGCATCTCATTACGAATGGCAGTTGAAGTAATCACAGTAGGAGGTTCCATAGCAACAAGTGTAAGCAAATGCAACAGGTGATTCTGAACCATGTCGCGCATAGCACCTACATGATCATAGAAACCTCCGCGGTTCTCAATCCCAATATTTTCAGCTGAAGTAATTTCAATATGATGAACATAATTCCTGTTCCATAATGGTTCGAAAATGCCATTGGAAAACCTTGTTACCATGACATTCTGAACCGTTTCTTTTCCCAAATAATGATCTATACGGTATAACTGGTCTTCACTGAAATAATTATAAAGCAACTTGTTAAGCTCACGGGCCGATTGTTGATCATAGCCAAAAGGTTTTTCAATGATTAATCTCCTCCATGAGTTATTATTGCTTTTATTTAATCCTTGTGCAGCCAGATTTTCTGATATAGTATGGTACAAAGAGGGCGGCGTGGCAAGGTAAAAAATAAAGTTTCCGCCAGTATTATTCCTTTCATCAAGATCATTGAGCCTTTCTTTGAGTTTTCTATAATCCGATCCATCAGAAGTATCAACAGTAACATAATGTAACAAACCTAAAAAGTTTGTTATTTCTTCATCAGAAGGCCGGCTTCCTGTGATTGATTCACGCGTTTTATTCCTGAACGACTCATCTGTAAATTCCGTACGCCCTGCACCAACTATAATAAATTGTTCGGGTAAGAGATGTTGTCTGAACAATTCAAAAATGGCAGGTAATAATTTCCTATGTGCCAGGTCGCCTGAAGCGCCAAAAATAACCAGCAACTGGTTTTCAGGTTTTTTCATTTAAATATTATCATTTTGTAAATTTATAAAATAACATCAAATCATTTATTTTGTTTGGTATAATGACATGATTCGCGGATAATAAATTAGTTATTTTATATGCAGTGATTTATTAAAAAGTTATTTTAAAATTACAATAACTTTCAAATTTTAAATATCATTACCAATACAAAGGTTGATGGCAGATGATAGATGATTTTACCGGCACCTGATGGATGGCATATGACGGATTACTGGCTCCGATTATCATTTATAGATAAAAACATTTCTGTAAACCATTTAAAAAAAATTATCTGACATCATCACTTTCTTTGGGTTTTAAATTATTTTTGAATCATTTAACCATTAGAAATGTTAGGAAACGCAGGAAGAATAATATTTTATCTTTATCTGCTTCAAGTTTTTACCTTGAACGGTCAGCCTGTTACGGAAATTGTGAAGTCAGACTCAAACGAAATAATTGACAATGATACTACTTACACTTTTTTACTTGCTGCATCAAAAGGTGATAGCGCACTTACAGCAAGGCTTTTACAATTAGGCGCTGATGTTAACAAATTATCACTTGACGGATGGCCTGCTTTAATGTATGCTCTGAATAACCGTCATTATTCAGTTGCCCGGCTCCTTATTGAGCACGGGGCTGAGCTTAACAAGACATACACTGATGGCACTACCCCACTTATTTTAGCAATAAGAAACGGTGATCTTGAAATGGCTGAATATATGATAAGAAAAGGATCAGATGTGGAAATAGCCGATGAAAAGGGAATTACCCCCTTAATGTATGCTGTAGGCATTGACAGTATTGCTATTGCGGATATGTTGTTATATTATGGCGCTGATCCTTTGAAAAAGGATAATTTCGGTGCATCTGCACTTATGATAGCATGTGTTACAGGTAATTATGACATTGTCTATTTGTTGCTTGAAAATGGCGCTGATCCTAACAGTAAAAATATGAAGGGTTTTACACCGCTGCATGCCGCAATCTGGTATGGTTACTGGGGAATCATAGAACTGTTACTCGATTATGGTGCTGATCCGAATATTGTAGCAGAAAACGGATATTCACCTACTGCTATTGCTACAGAAGTGAATGATTTGTATGCCTTAAAAATACTATACTCAGCAGGGGCAAATCTTCACCACAAACTCAGCCATTCACAAAACCTGCGGACCATAGCAGCTGAAAACAGGAATGACTCAATAACTGCATTTTTACGCGCAAATAATGTGCGTTATAATTACTGGCCGGGAATTAATATGTTCGGACTGGGAACCGAAATGATATGGAACCTCGATGATTATTACTGGAACTTTTATTTTCTTGCTGCTGAAAAAAAGTATAACCTGCATTTAAGTGCAGGAATAGGATTCAGACCATCAGCTATAAGAGTTCTCGAAGATTACAATGAATTATATTCATACCAGTACTGGGAACGCAGAGGCAATCTATTTCTTTCACTTGATAAATCAGTTTACCTTTTCCGCAGTAACTCAGGCAAATTTATGACCGGAATTTACGGAGGGGTAAAAGGAATCTATACATACGGCAGTTACAGGGGTTCCTCCAGACAACCTGACGACAGAATACTGGCAGCACCAGTTGCCGGCATTACGCTTGACACAAAATATATCCGCTTTACTGTTGGCTACGAATACATGAACCTCAGGCTTTACAAAGTAAATCCGAATCTTATAAAGATGTCTTTTTGTGTAAAATGGAACAGTAAAAAGGATAATTTCAATACTGATTTTATCCGATAGTAGTATGAAACGATCATATATTGTAATGAACACAAAAAGTGATAAAAATGAACCTTCATACTTACATAGGGTTAACTTATGCGTTACTCCCCACAGATAAAAATAACTTATTTTCGAATGAAAAAAGAAACGATAATCCCGATTGCTTTTATAATTTCGGTTGCATTTATGATTAATGCATGTGATGAAAAAACATTTACTTCAAACGTTGACTGTGATAAATGTTATGCTGAGAAGCCTACAATGGAAAAACTTTATGTTTACCTGACATTTAATGACAGCATTGATGAAGTGCCGCTGGTATTTTACAGCGGCAATGTGGAAGACAATAATATTTATTTTGTTGATACAGCTTGGGTTGAAAACGGTAATCCTTACTGGGTGGTTGTTGATGTAGATAAAAAACTTTCCGTAAGAGCAGAGTACCGCTTTGGAGGTAAAACCATATATGCCATTGACAGGGCTAAGCTGGTAGTTAAACATGTAAGTGATGAATGCGATGCAGATTGTTATGTGGTTGAGAAAAACCATATTAATCTTGAACTGAAGCAGGAGTTTTTAAAGAAATAAAGCGTATATGCTTGACATTGATAAAGAATTATCAGACTATATCCAAAGCCATTCTTCACCTGAAGACCATGTACTTGCTGAATTATATCGCGAAACATTCCGGAAAGTCCTTTATCCCCGTATGGTCTCTGGTAATCTGCAGGGTAAATTTCTTGAATTCATCAGCCGCATGATTCAACCGGAATCTGTACTTGAAATTGGAACATTTACAGGATATTCTGCTATTTGTCTGGCAAAAGGACTGAAAAAAGATGGTATCCTTCATACCATTGAAATAAATGACGAAATCCGGCCAATGATCGAAAAATATATTGAAAAAGCAGGCCTTCAGGGAAAAATTATACTTCATACCGGCGATGCAAGGCAAATCATTCCGCAACTTAACTACGAATTTGACCTTGTATTTATTGACGGGAACAAACAGCAGTATCTTGATTACTATCATGCTGTATATCCGAAAACCAGAAAAGGCGGTTACATTATAGCTGATAATGTGCTATGGAACGGTAAGGTAACCAAACCTGCCAGGGATAAGGAAACAACAGGCATTGTGGCATTTAATGATTATATTAAAAATGATAACACAGTTGAAAAACTAATTTTGCCATTGCGCGACGGCCTGATGTTGATACGAAAAATAGAATAGATATCTTCCCGCATTTTTCTATGTTCCTGTTTATTATTATGCTTTCATTATGATGCGGTATAGCAAAAGCTAAAGAAGTTAATTACGAAATATATTGCATGGTAAAACTTTCCTTGCCGTTTGCTAAAGCCAACGGCAATCATTCAGTTTGCTTCGTCAGCTAATGTTAACTTGAGCTTAGGTATGATGAAAAAGCAGATTCATCCGGGTTATTTTTAAAGGAAATATTGTGTGTGGGAATGAATGCTGAGAGGGCTTTGCCCCAAGCCTCACATCCTTTTTTGTCATGACACAAAAAAGGATGCAAAAAAAGTC
>JAJUGM010000058.1 GCA_029268165.1 Bacteroidota bacterium | reverse complement strand
ATTTTATATCTGATAATTGGTGTAATTGGTTACAACTGGTATATTATGGAAATTGCCACTTTGTTTTTTGCGATGGGAGTCTTCTCAGGGATAGCAATAAAAAAATCACCTGATGAAATTGTAAGACTGTTTCTGGAAGGTGTAAGGGATATTATACCGGCAGCACTGGTTGTGGGGCTGGCAGGCGGCATTATTGTTATTCTTGAAGATGGTAAGGTAATTGATACCATTTTATATAAACTTTCTGATAGCATTAAGGGCTTCGGCAAAATTACAACAATAGGATTCATGTATCTGATTCAGAACTGCATAAACCTTATTTTGGTATCTGGTTCTGCCAAAGCTGCTCTCACAATGCCTATTTTTGCTCCATTCTCCGATCTCGTAGGATTATCAAGACAGGCAACAGTTATGGCCTATCAGTTTGGCGACGGATTTACCAATATGATTACACCGGCTTCTGCAGTCCTTATGGGAGTTTTGGGAGTCGCCCGGATACCTTATGAAAAATGGTTCAGATGGGTATTGCCACTTATTCTTATCCTTATTATTACAGGGTTCTTATTGCTTATTCCCACGGTTACAATGTCTTTGAAGGGATTTTGATTTCAGCATGGATGTTTGATTTCTGGTCAATGGTAAGCAGTATTCATTAAAACTATGTAAAATAAAAGTTATTTTTGCAGGAATTATTGTGTGTAAGAATACATCATGATGGGGCTTTGCCCCATACCCCACATCCTTTTTTGTTTTGACACAAAAAAGGATGCAAAAAAAGTCAAGGCTTGCGCAGTTTTCCCTAAAAACTACGGCTCGCCGGGCATGCGCAATACAACAGATAGCAAGGTTGAGGTTTATTAACAACCGTCTGCTTTTGGCCGCCTTTACTTTGCGAGGTTCTCAGACTGTATTGCTTACATCCGGGTTTTTAAGTTGATTGATGTTACGATCAACCTTTTTCAACTAAAAAATCATTTCCGTATGGCCCAGGCTACGCCTTGTTTTTAGGCCAGATTAGTCATTAGGAGCCCTGCGAACTAATGACTTAACTGGACTTAACCCCGATCATAGATTAAAAAATGCATAAGCATAAAGTATTTATAATCAATTCACAATGATTGGAATTGAAACCATCAATGCATCGGGGTTTAACGGGAAAACTGCTTAGGCCGTGTTGCTTTGCGAAACACCTGCTACTGATTTGGCTGCTCTTTTTTAAATTGGAAATTAAATTGAAATTATAAGCAATATATAAACACCCAGTACCAAGATAAACAAATTCATTTGGGCGGATATAAAAATTTTTAAAGGAAATTTCTCAGAATAATCGCAAGGGTATATCCCAGGTAATTTCCCACAGCATATCCGATAATACCAATGGTTAATCCGGCAATAACTACTTCGCGGTTCCGCAGGGCGCCGGCCACCATAGGCACAAATGGCGGTGAACAAATTAACGCCGTGTGGGCAATAATCAGTGTATCGGCATCAACCTTAAAGAGCCATGACAGGAAAGCATGCAATAATAAAGAACCCATCACCGCAAGTGTAATGTAATAAAACAGGCTGCCTGAAATGTGGATCAGTTGCCTGAAATTAGCCATTGAGGCAACAGCAATGCCAAAAATCAGAATAAAATACATACCTGCTTCAAATGTTTTTTCAATCCTGTTAATACGCGGAATTAATGAGGCAAGAATACCAAGTGTGGTCAGGGATAAAATAATAATTACAATATTCATTTCGCCTGTAATAATGATGCTCAGAAAAACTGAGAGTCCGACAACAAGCAAAGCAGCTCCTATAGCAAACAGCAACTGTAAAAAAACCTTGCGTTCGAAGATGCCTGTATAATTTCCTTCAGGATGAACGGTGAAATCTTCATAAGCGCCGTCTTTAAACGGATAAGCAGGTAAGAAGCTTCCGAAAACAACTTTTCCGAATGAAATAAGGAAAAAAATAAAAAAAGCACTTATAATAGTATCATATGTATGTGTCATTATATAAAGGTCGGGGGTTACATCGAGCATCATTTTCAGTGCAGCAAGGTTAGGCGTTCCGCCAGTATATACGCCCACGAGCATCCCGGCTACTTTCCATGCATCGGGTATTGAATTTTTAAACAAAACAAATCCCAGAATAACAACAACTAACACCGCTATAATACCTGAAATCAACGCCATAAAGGTTTTTCCTGCCATTCTGAACCAGCTTCTGGCATTGCATGAAAACAATAATAATGGAATAGCCAATAGTACTGCCAATGACATAATATTGTCCTGTAACTTCCTGATTTGATATAATTTTATATCACTATCCGTAATTATTCCTGATGATCGCATTTGATTCAACTTATCAGTAGTTATTTTGCCAATACTGTTATTAACAAGGTTATGAAAAGTTGCACTCCCGTCAGGAAATAAGCCTGAATGGCCTATCAGCAGCCCTATTGCATAAGCAATAATAATACCCCCTATTTTTGCTGCCAGTCTAGACCGTTGAGTAAGAATAATTATCAGGATGGGAACGAAAAGATAAAAAACAATGAGGAAAGTTATCATGAGTGTTTTTATTTCAAATATAACTAAAAATCAATTACTGGCTAAAAAACATTGTTAATAAACCATACGTTATTGATATGTTTTAATCAAAATCAATTATTTAGTTTTGGCATTAAAAGATATTTCTATGAGATATTTGATTCGAATTATTTTTCTGATATTCCTGCATATTATTCATTCATATAAAGTAAACTGTCAGTTATCAGCAAGAATGACAAGGGAAGAATATATCAGGGCATATAAATATCTTGCCATTGCGGAAATGAAGCGATCGGGGGTGCCTGCAAGCATTACCATGGCACAGGCCTGCCTGGAATCGGGAGATGGCAACAGCAGGCTGGCAAAAAAGGGTAATAATCATTTTGGAATTAAGTGTCATAATGACTGGAAAGGGGGAAAAATATACCACGACGATGATGCAAGGAACGAATGTTTCAGGAAATACAACAGTGTGGAAGAATCATTCAGAGATCATTCCAATTACCTCAGCGGAACGCCACGATATAGTTTTTTGTTTGATTTAAACCCAACAGATTATAAAGCCTGGGCAAGAGGGCTTAAAAAAGCCGGATATGCTACCAATAATAATTATGCCAATGCGCTGATAAAGATTATTGAAGATTATAAGTTATATGAACTGGATGATGAGGCTTTAAAAAACACTTCCCGCACCAGACCAGTAAAACCTTCTGTTACTGTTACATCAGGGAGGCAGATTTATGAAAAAAACCGGATCAAATATATAGTTGCACGTAAAGGCGATTCATTTGAAAGCCTTACCCGGGAATTTATGAAACTGCCTTGGGAATTGCCGCGTTACAATGATTTATCTGCCGACAGTGAAATTGACTCGGGGCAAATAATTTATATTCAGCCTAAAAGAAATTCTGCTGAGCCGGGAAAGCATACGCATACAGTAAAAGAAGGTGAAACAATGTATTCAATTTCGCAGTTATATGGAATAAAACTCGAAAAGTTATATGAAAAAAATCTGATATCCTTTGACAGTATTCCTTATGCCGGAACTGTGCTTCAACTCAGAAAAGCATTAAAACCCATCAAATTGCAGGTTAAACCGACAATAATGAATGAACCGACCCGAGAGGATGATGAAGAGATTATTTTCAGAATGGATGAAGAGTAGGGTAAAACCCTATAAGCAAAAAAAATAATTTTTGTCTATACAAACAATTTATCCCAAGCATGATGAATAAAAAAATACCTTCGGGCGAATAACAATTATTTTTAGAGGAATTTGTCATTGTAAAACATTCATATTCAATAACAAAATAACAAATTTTTCTAATGGCAGTCAATAGATTAATAAGGCTAATGACAAATCCGGGATTAATGTCTTAGCTGGGTATAAGTAATGAGCTTCTTTCTATTTAGTGTCTTTAAACATTTTCAATATAAAAGGCATTGTTAAACAAATAAAAATTGATTTACATTTTTGAATCCTTTTAAAAACTCATGTATTAATAGCCTGTTTTTCCCTGCCAACTGCAATTCTTTAATATTGATAAATCCACCTTCAACTGCCACTTTCAGGAAAGAAATTTCATCTGAAAAAACACTACCCGTTGTGTAATTATGCTTTTCATTAATAACTTCAGCATTATATATCTTTACCTGAACGGTTCCTCTTTTACCGTTCAGCATGGTCCATGCAGCGGGATAAGGACTAAGGCCCCTGATAAAATTATATATCCTTTCAGCATCATCCTTCCAGTTAATCCGGCAATCTTCTTTTTTTATTTTGGGTGCAGGTTTCAATACTTCATTAACGTGTATTTTATTTTGCGGTTGCTTGCTGTAGTTGCCTGCAGCAATTGCATGAACCGTCCGGACAAGCAACTTTGCTCCTGAAATCATTAACTTATCATGCAGTGTGCCTGCATTATCTGTTGGCAAAATTTCAATTTTCTCCTGAAATAATATGTCACCCGAATCAATCTCCTGATTAATAAAAAATGTAGTAACACCGGTATATTTTTCACCGTTAATTATTGCCCAGTTTATAGGTGCAGCGCCACGGTATTGAGGCAAAAGAGATGCATGCAGGTTTATTGTCCCGAATTTTGGCAACTTCCATAACTTTTCGGGTAACATCCTGAAAGCAACAACAACCTGAAGGTCGGGCTGTAATTGACGAATTTGTTCAATAAATTCATCATCTTTCAGATTGAGGGGTTGCAGTAAAGGCAGTTTATGTTTCAAGGCAAATTTCTTAACCGGTGATGATTGCATCAATCTGCCTCTGCCTGCAGGCTTGTCGGGTGCTGTTACAACAGCAATAATATGCCGGCCTTCATTGATAAGCTCTTTGAGGGATTCAACGGCAAACCCGGGGGTGCCCATGAAAACAATACGAAGCTTTTTAAGCTGCTCATTCATAAATTAACAGATTATGATTCTTTTATTTTAAAATCATCATCTTCTAAAAGTTCGAGCAGGTGACCCATTTTATTTTTCTTTGTTTTCAGGTAAAATAAATTATGTTCGTTGGGAGGTATATTAAGAGGTACGTTTTCAACAATGGTAATACCATAACCTTCAAGTCCGGCACGTTTCACGGGATTATTGGTAATCAGTCTTATTTTGCCCAGGCCTAATGCATGAAGAATACTTGCCCCCACGCCATAATCTCTTTCATCAATTTCAAAGCCCAGGTCGAGGTTTGCCTCAGCTGTATCCCTTCCTTGCTCCTGCAGCTTATAAGCTTTGATTTTGTTAAAAAGGCCTATGCCCCTGCCCTCCTGACTCAAATAAATAATCACTCCCCTGCCCTCAGCCTCAACCATACGCATAGCTTCATGAAGCTGTGAACCACAGTCACATCTGTATGATCCGAAAATATCGCCGGTAACACATGAACTGTGGACACGAACAAGAACCGGATCTTCTTTTGTCCATTTACCCTTAATGAGCGCTACATGTTCCAGTCCGTTTGATTTCTGAATAAAAGGAATGATGGTAAAATCGCCATATTTGGTAGGCAGTTTTGCCTTTTCACCTTTAATTATTATGCTTTCATATTTAAGCAAGTGAGCAATAAGGCTTTTAATAGTAATAATTTTAAGCTTAAATTTTTTTGCTATTGCAACTAATTCAGGCATACGAGCCATTGAGCCATCTTCATTCATAATCTCAACAAGTACTCCACCTGGCCTCAAACCAGCAAGCCTTGCCAGATCAACAGCAGCTTCTGTGTGCCCCGGACGCCGAAGCACGCCCCTGGGTTTAGCTTTCAGCGGAAATACATGGCCGGGGCGGCCAAGCTCTTCAGGTTTAGTTGCCGGATCAACCAATGCTTTAATAGTTTTAGCCCGGTCACTCGCTGATATACCTGTGGTACAACCATGTCCGAGCAGATCGACAGAAACTGTAAACTGTGTGCCATGGAATGATGTATTGGTTCTGACCATCAGTTCAAGGTCAAGTTCCTGACATCTTTCTTCAGGGAGGGCAACGCAAATTAACCCTCTTCCGTGTTTTGCCATAAAATTAACTATTTCAGGAGTAACCAGTTCAGCCGCACAGATAAAATCGCCTTCATTTTCCCGGTCTTCATCATCAACCACAATCACAATCCTGCCATTTTTAATATCCTCAATGGCTTCAGGGATGGTATTCAGCTCAAAAAGTGTATTATTTTTAATCCTGCCAGGCATATTATTGTTTGAAAAAATAAATACTATAAAAAAGCACCTGCAAATGTAATACTTGTTTCAGGAATATTTCATATCAGCCTCGTTTTGCTTTTTCCCAGTTTACAGAATAGCGGCCTGAGAAAAACCTGAACATTCCCAGCATTACTGCATAATTCATAATAAACATGTAATAGGGAACGAACAGAAACCTCATTCTTATGCGGATGTCGTGAAAAACTGTTCCTGCAAGAACAGACAGATAAAATAATACCTGAAACAAAAACAGATACCAATATAAATTAGATAAAAAGGGTGTGTGCAGAATAATAGTAATATTTAAAATAAAGGAAAGAATAAATGCTACCGGAACAATGGTCCATCTGAAAACCTTATGAGAAATGTATTTCAATGAAAGAAATCCGTATCTGAAAAAGTTAAGAAGATGGGGCATTTTGAATAAGGTTTGCCAACCCCCGCAGGCAATTCGTATTTTCCGTTTTAGCTCCTCTTTTACAGAAACTGATGCCGTTTCGGTTCCATAAGCATCGGGTTCATATTTAATTTTATATCCTTTTGATGCAATTTGCAAAGAAATAACGAAGTCATCCAGTATGGTATCCGTGTCAACCTCTTCATATAAATCTGTCCGAAGTGCAAACAGTTCACCGGCTGCACAAACCGCTGACCCACTGTATGACTCGAGTTTTTTCACCAGAGACTCGTATTGCCAGTATAATCCTTCGCCTGCTTCAACAGCTTTTTCAGTAATGAATGATTTAATACGTTTTTCACCGGCTACACAACCAACCGATGCATCGGCAAAATGCTTTACAATTTCACGAATGGCATTTTTGTTAAGCATGGTATTGGCATCAGTGAAAACAACTATAGGTGTGCTAATCAGTTTCATCCCCCTGTTCATTGCATGTATTTTACCTCTTCGTTCGGGTTGATGAAAAATACTTATGGATTCATATCGTTTAAGGATGCTCAGCGATTCATCATCAGAACCATCAGTAATCCATACAATCTTAAGTTTTTCCTCAGGATAATCAAGCGCTATTGTATTTTCCATTTTCGCTGCAATGCTGGCAGCCTCATTATATGCGGGTATCAAAACTGTAACATCCGGTTCGTATAAATTATTTAATGGAGGCTGCGATGTATACTGCTTCTTAAAAAAAGCCACACATGCCAGAATAATGGTATATCCCAGATAAGTATATATAATAATACCTGTAAAAATCCAGAATAATATTTTAAGTTCCATTAAAGATTTGTTTGATAAAAAGTTAGAAGATTTTTTGTCAGTTTATGGCTATCCATTTTCTCACGGATAAATTTTTTGGCATTTTCTCCAATTTTGGTAAAAAAACTTTGATTTTCCAAAAGTTTATTCACGGCATCCGCAAATTCTTCAGGATTATCAGCTATCATGATATTTATAGTATTTGTCACATCTAAACCTTCGGCCCCTATGCTTGTGCTCACCACAGGTATCCCATATCCCATCGCTTCAATGATTTTAACCCTTATCCCACCGCCCGAAAAAACAGGAGATACCATTATACCTCGTTCCTGCATGAACTTTCTGGCATCGTCAACCTCACCAAAATAATTAACAGGTTGGTTACGAAAATATTTCTCAAGTTTTTCAGGGGCATTACGGCCGGCAATATGAAACTGAACATCTTTCCTGTTTTGAAAATATTTTTTCCATACCTTTTCAATAAACCACACAATACCTTCCTGATTTGGCATATAGTCAAGAGAGCCAATAAAGAATAAACCCCTTTTATAGGTTGCATGATAACCGGAGTTCAGAGAAGGTAAATGGAAAGTCACAGGCATTACGGAGCAAGGTTTGATGTTTCCCATTGCGGAATAAATCAGCTGGTCCCTTTCACTCATGGTCACCAGCATATCGTATTGATTCACATAAGATAATTCAAATGCCTGCATGCGTCTGGCAAGTAATTTAAAGTATGCATATTTTACCGGATGATGCGTATTTGCAGTAATTCTTTTCCATATCTCATGCTCAATATTATGCGAACGTAAAACAATGGGGGCACGGGTATATTTTCTTATGGCCGATACATAGGGCATCAGATATAAACCTTCCAACTGAATGATGTCAAAATTTTCAATACGAATCAAATCAATCAACTTTTTCCTAAAGTCATTGCTGATAAACCTCTGAGCATTAAAAGGAAGCTTTGAAAACAAGAGGTTACAGATAAGCTTTAACGGTCTGACAGATGTGTCGATATATACGGTTAACAATTGCCTGTAAACTGATGTTGATTTTTCCGGTTGAATGTTTCTGTGCTTTGGCGTGCACATGGCAAGCAAAGTAACATCATTCCCAAAATCAGCCAACGATTGGGCAAGGTTAATCACTGCTATTGCTCCGCCATCTTTAGGCGGGAAAGGATATTTGTGACTAACCTGAAGGATTTTCATAGCTAACTTACAAAATCAATTAGAACTGATGGGTGTTCAAGGGATTCAAATAAATATGATGATTTTTCCTGAATCTGGCTGAGCCTTTTAATGGTTTTATGAACGACAATTATATATAAAGCCAGATACCCCAGTATTAACGGAAAGAAAAAAATTACAGGCAAACGGTAAACAGATCTGGCAGGCAATCTGAATCTCTCAAATGTTTCAAGTACAGGAAATTCCTGTAACCTGTCGCGAATAAATTTTATGGTAAACCATTGGCTAATAACAATTTGCTCAAAGAATTTTTCGTACATCTGACTAAGGTTTTCAAAGGAAGAATCCTTACCTGTGGAAAAAAACTGTTTGATTATTTTGCCACCTCGGTGTTTCTCCTTTATAGCCTGTTTACAAAGAGCGGCTTCAGCAGATAAGGCCTGAAGCATTGAACGCAGCTCATTGTGAGTAATTTCTGAAAACTGGAATTTTCCTGATAGGTATATTTTTCTTTCGAGCATTGTATTTCTGTCGATACCCAGAAATTTTCTGATAAAACTGAGATATGTGTCAATGTTTAACATGGAGGAATCGTTGGTAGCTTTATATGTCAGGAATATTCCGGTAATAATTAAAATTACAGAAGCCATCCACATGCCCTGAAAGCTGGGGACTATGCCTTCACGGACTATCTTCTCGCCTGTTAGCGAGATAATATAATAAAGAATAAAGAAAACCGTAGAAATTACTGCTGGCATGCCCAGTCCGCCTTTCCGGATAATAGCCCCAAGTGGGGCTCCAATGAATAAAAATATCAGACACGCAGCTGCAAGGGTAAATTTTTTATGCCATTCAATTTCATGCCTCCTGAGGTTCCTTATTTCATATTTAATATTTGCAGCTGAATTTTCGACAAAACTCATTGTTGATCTGGCATTAGAGATGGCCATGGATAATATCCGTTTCTGTATATCAGTGCTATATGCATTAAAAAGGCTGTCAAAGTTATTTACAATTTTCTTTTGCTTTGGAGGATGAACCTGAGATGTGTCATGAGGTAAAAATTGCATTCTCTGATTTGCTCTTCTTTTCAACACTTCCACGCCTTTAAAATAGTTGTAATTAAGCAGTGCACGATGAAACTGCTTATTAGTCCTTTCCATTTCATCTTTAAGCGAGTCGGTGGCACGTGTAAGTTGAGTAACATTAAGCATCTGGTAATAATTTTTGAACAGGTTCTCATCAGTACGTTGCAATCCGAAACCCGTAAGAGTGATTAAAACTTTCTGTTCATCAAAAATATCAGTACGATGAGGAAAAGTATTGTTTCTTTTCCTTCTCTCAACTTCAAGCTCGGTATAACTACGGCCATGCCAAAGTGTAATCAGTAAATTTCGTTTGTCTGACGTAATTTCCATCTTTCCGGAGTCGGCAACAGTAACACTCACATTACCTCTGCGCTGAGAATGGTCATATATTTTAACATCATACAGCACATTGGTTATAGGGTGTTTTTTATTAACTCTAATGCTGTAATTATCAATGCCATTATAGAATTCACCTTCTCTTATCTGCAGTTCAGGCCTTTGCTGCCTTACATCATATAGAAGTGATTTCATTTTAAGGTTGGTGTATGGCATTACATTATTTGCAAAGAAAAAGGCGCCTATTGCAATGAAAATATCAATAATAAATACCGGAAGCATGATTTGTTGCAGCGAAATGCCAGAAGCTTTCATGGCAGTAAGCTCATAATATTCTCCCATATTACCGAAAGTCATGAGTGAAGATAACAATACTGCCAAAGGCAAAGCCATAGGAACAAGACTGGCCGAAGCATAAGCCATCAGTTCCGCTATAATATTAAAACTAAGACCCTTCCCAACCAACTCATCAATATACCTCCACAGAAACTGCATCAGCAGTAAAAAAAGCACAATGAAGAAGGTAAGTACAAAAGGGCCAAGAAAAGATATTATTATTAATTTGTATAATCGTTTCACTGCAATGAATTAAAAAAGCACAAACGGCTGCATAGAGCGCAAAGTTATAATAAATAATAAAGGATTAAAAACTAAAGACCTAAAACATGTTTTAATTTTGCCACCTGTGAATTCCATAAATCTATGGCATCCTGTTGGTCCTCTTCCTCAACAAAATCAGTTATAATAAGGGCAACATCGTCGGTAAGCTCATCAACATTTATCCTGAATTCAAAGCAGCATGCTTCCTGATCCTCGGCATCATGCCAGCGGAAACGTATGTATTTATTCTCCTTTTTCTGCACAACATCGGCTTTGTATTCCTGGCCTTCCCAGATGAAAGTATAGACATTACTATTAACATTTACATCATCGGCGAACCATTCAGACAGGCCTCCGGGAGTACTCAGACGCGGATATAAAATTTTTGGCGAAGAATTAAGCGTATATTCCAGTGTAATCTTTTTCTTCATGTCCAAATATGTTTAGCTGTTGTGCAATATATGAAAATTTATTAATTAAAAAAATGGAAATGAACAAAACGCATCTAAACTTACTTTTTTTATTTTTATTTTATTTCTAAAAAATTATATCTTTGCACGCCTTAATAAGCAAAACTGATAAAGATCCGCTCTTATGTCATGAAAGCTGAATCCTGACAAAAAAACATTCTGGAATAAAACGAATCCGTCACAGGAATTTTTGCCATGGCAAACAGGGAGTGATTTAGTCTGATAATTAAAACACTCCGATACATATCAGGAAGCTAGAAGACAGTAAAAAAAGGGCGAGATAGCTCAGATGGTTAGAGCGTCCTGACGCTAACAGTCAGGAAGGTCGCCGATAGTTTGAAAAAAAAGGGCGAGATAGCTCAGATGGTTAGAGCGCATGATTCATAATCATGAGGTCGCGGGTTCAATTCCCGCTCTCGCTACAATTAGCCTGGTGTAAACCAGGTTTTTTTATTTGTTAATTATTGAAATCAGGCAAACTAGTCATTACTTATCGACCCTCAGTAAACAAATATTTATGACCTTGATAAATTTTTCCTGTTGCAATGCTGACACCTGACCTTTTTGGTCAGGATCGTCAGCATTCAATTCCCGCTCTCGCTACAATTAGCCTGGTGTAAACCAGGTTTTTTTATTTGTTAATTATTGAAATCAGGCAAACCAGTCATTATTTATCGACCCTCAGTAAACAAATATTTATGACCTTGATAAATTTTTCCTGTTGCAATGCTGACACCTGACCTTTTTGGTCAGGATCGTCAGCATTCAAT
>JAJUGM010000057.1 GCA_029268165.1 Bacteroidota bacterium | reverse complement strand
TAGCCTTATTTTTCTTTTGACCGCCATTAGAAAAATTTGTTGTTTTATTAATGTTTTGCAATTACAAATCTCTTATAAATTTATTAGCCTGAATGAATTGATTTATTCTAAATATTTTCGTATAATTAATATACTGTTAAAACCTTTAGTTTAATTGCCCTATTTTAGGAAGGGAATTAAATCATTAGCAGATATTCCACATTAGAAAACGGCCTAAGCAGTTTTTAGGGAAAACTGCTTGAGCCTTGCCTTTTTTTGCATCATTTTTTGTGTCAGGACAAAAAAGGATGTGGGGTATGGGGCAAAGCCCCATCAACATTCACCACTACTCGCTAAAATCCCTAAAAGAATAATTTTTATTCGCCCGAATGGAGTTGTCCATTCATCGTACTTGGGTTCATTATTCTTCGCACTTGAGTTAAAAAATTGTTCTTTTAGCGGAAATGTATTTCATTTGTCTAAATTTACCTCGTTATATTATAAAAAACAGCCTTATGCCGGCAAATATTATCATCATGCTTGATAAACTGAGCAACATGAATTGCGGTTTGGGCAGAGTTGCATTTGATTTTAGCCAGGCTTTGATTCAAGAAAGCCGTTATGATATGAGTTTTACTTTTCTTTTAAAAAGAACAGAAAAATGGGATTATTTAAAAAACCAACAACTTAAAAAACTTCATTTTTCTAACCGTTTTTTTCCTTTGTGTTTTCCAGGTGATTATGTTGTTCATACACTTCATCAGTTACCTTCTTATCGTATTTCAGGAAACTGCAAGAAAATTATTACTATCCATGATCTTAATTTTATTCATGTTAAAAGCAAAGCAAAGGCATTAAGATACCTGAAGAAAGTACAGCAAAATATTTACCACGCCGATGCGATTGTCTTTGTTTCGAATTTTACTAAAGATGAATGCTTCAAATATCTTGATATTCCCGGAAATAAAATAACCTCTGTTATTTACAACGGTGTAAACCTGCCAGAAACAAAGCCTGAGAAACCTTCCTTTGTAAATCGGTATGATAATTTTCTATTCACTATTGGTCAGTTTCTGCTAAAAAAGAATTTTCATGTCCTTATTCCTTTTATACAAAAGATTACTGAAAAAATCAAACTGGTGATTGCAGGCGAAAATAACACATCATACGGCGATTATGTAAAAAAAATGATAGCAGATCATAAAATGCAGGGCCGGATTATTCTGCCGGGAGCAGTGACCGAGCCGGAAAAACTTTATCTTTATAAGCATTGCATAGCATTTCTCTTCCCCTCAATAGCTGAGGGATTTGGCCTACCTGTATTGGAAGCTATGCGGGCAGGCAAACCCGTATTTTGTTCCAATAAAACTAGTCTGATGGAAATTGGCGGCAACCATGTTTTTTACTGGAATTCATTTGATGCTGATGAAATGATAAAAGTCTTTTATTCCGGACTTGAAGCATTTACTGAAGAAAAAAAGGAAGCAGCTTTAAAATATAGCATGCAGTTCACATGGCAGGAAAATGTAAAACAACATATCAGATTATATCAAACACTATCTGCTGAAATATGAGCAAAATATATATTTATTGTCCGGGTAATGTCATCAGCGGAGGTGTATATAGCCTGCATCATCTGTGCACAGGTTTGATACTTTCAGGCTTTAATGCACACATGGTTTATCACAATATTGACCCGGAAGTTATTAACCATCCGAATATATGTTCTTTTCAGGCGCCGTATGCCAGCCATATTGAAGATGCGCCTGAAAACATGCTTATTGTTTCAGAAACAGAAATTCAGTATCTGAACGGATTCAGGTCAGTAAAAAAAGTTGTTTACTGGCTTGGACTAAATAATTATTTTAAAAAACCACCTTTCAGAAAACCATTTCATATCAAACTATTACGTAAGCTGATACAATGCAGAAACTATTCAGGGTATTCATCAGGTTTATCAGAAAATATGAAACGCAGACTGAGCTGGTGGATGAAAAAAGACGATATAGTCTGGAAGTCTGGTATCATACATCTTTCAAACTCATATTATGTGGCTGAAGTCCTGAAAGCAAAAGGGATAATGAAAACCTACATTATACATAATCCGGTAATTGATTCATTTTATGTTCAAAATGAAAAGAAGATTATTAAAAAAAACAAAATTGTATTCGGACCAAAGACACCTAAACTGCTGATATTTCTTTCCAGATTGATTTTGAATTGCGAAATAGTAAGGCTTAAACACATTTCGCCTGAAGATGCAAAATTACACATGGAAGAAGCCATGATATTTGCAGAATTTGGTAATAATTCAGGTCGCGACAGAATGCATCGCGAAGCAGCCTTGCTGGGATGTATTGTTTTTTCAAATACACGTGGCAGCGCTGCAATCAAAGAAGATATGCCTATTCCGGAAGCATATAAAATTCCCGACGCTATATGGAACTTTCCGCAAATATTGAAACGCCTGAGAAAAGCCTTGATGAATTATCATGCCTGTAAATCTGATTTCATTGAATACACCCATTATCTCCAGAAAGAAAAATCCAGTTTCCCCGCCACTATCAAATCAGTTTTCACAGAAATCTTTCATTATTATAGTGCCTAAAATTTTTTCCAGTGCTCTCTTACTATTTACTCTATATTATCTTTGTTCTTTTATCTTTCTATATGTTCTATTGCAGACAAGATTTTTATTTACAGGATGCTCTTGACCTGGCTCCTGAGTTACTTAGGTGCTACATTATAAGAAACAATGGGGATAATTTGCAGCGTTGTAAAATAACCGAAGTTGAAATATACCGCGGCGAGGAAGACTTAGCATGCCATGCATGCAAGGGAAGGACAAACCGGACTGAAACCATGTACCGCAAAGGGGGATATCTGTATGTTTATCTGGTTTATGGAATACACTGGATGCTTAATATTGTATCAGGCAAAGAAAATGAACCACAGGCTTTATTAATAAGAGGTATTGAAGGAATTTCAGGCCCGGGAAGGGTATCCCGTTATTTAGGTATTGACAAAAGCTTTAACGGCGAAAGTCTGATGGATTCCAGACGGATATGGCTTGAAAAAAGTGAAGATATTCCTCGTTATATAACCACTCCGAGAATTGGCATTGATTATGCCGGCGAACCCTGGAAAAGTAAATTGTGGAGGTTTATTGCCTGTTAGTAGCGTAAAATTCATTTTTTTTCCGTTAATTAGCATTTGAAAAATTAGGGTTAACATGAAAAAATACACACTTATCAACAATATTACAGGATGGGTAATATTTCTTGTTGCTTCATTTGTATATCTTTCAACTATTGAGCCAACGGCAAGTTTCTGGGATTGCGGTGAATTTATCTCATCAGCATTCAAGCTCGAAGTGGGACATCCCCCCGGAGCGCCTTTTTTTATGATAATGGCAAGGTTTTTTACGCTTTTTGCCGGTAATAATGTTGAGTATGTGGCCAAAATGGTTAACTCTATGTCGGCGCTTGCCAGTGCTGCCACAATATTATTTCTGTTCTGGACAATAACCCATCTGTCAAAAAAAATAATTATCAAAAATGAGGAATATTCAGATGCCTCAATCATTGGTATCATGGGCGCCGGGATTGTTGGAGCATTGGCTTATACCTTTTCAGATACCTTCTGGTTTTCTGCGGTTGAAGGCGAGGTATATGCTTTTTCCTCTCTCTTCACAGCACTTGTTTTCTGGGCTATCCTGAAATGGGAAAATATTGCCGACCAGCCTTATTCCAATCGCTGGCTTGTCTTTATTGCATACCTGATGGGGCTTTCAATTGGAGTGCATCTGCTTAATCTGTTAGCTATTCCGGCTATTGTACTGGTATTTTATTTCAGAAAATATGAGGTTACACGCAATGGGGTTATTAAAGCCCTACTGGTTGGCGCTTTGATACTGGGATCAGTTATGTATATCATCATTCCTGGTCTTGTAAAAATAGCAGCCTTCTTTGAACTGATGTTTGTAAATACTTTTGGCCTGCCTTATGCATCAGGTATCATATTTTATGCATTATTGCTTCTTTCATTAATCGGATGGGGCATATATTATACGCATAAACATGGCAGGATTATTCTGAATACCGCCTTGCTTTTTATTGCAGTTATTATCATAGGTTATTCTTCCTATGCCATGATTGTAATCCGTTCAAGTGCCGATCCGCCAATGGATCAAAATGACCCCGACAATCTTTTTTCATTACTTTATTACCTCAACAGGGAACAATATGGTGACAGGCCTCTGATATATGGGCAATATTTTAATGCTCCGGTGGAATCAACCAAAGAAGGTAAAGCATATATTATTCCTGTAAACGGAAAATATGAAAAAACAAGCCGGCGTTTAAAATATGTTTTTAACAACAGGTTTACTACCTTATTCCCTCGTATGTGGAGCAGCGAGGAAGAGCATGTCAGGTCATATATTGAGTGGGCACACTTAAAGGAGCGCGACCTTTATGAAGCTGCCAGGGACCAGCAGGGAAATATTGTTCGCGACAGGCAGGGTAATGTTGTTTTTGACCATAGCAGGCCGAAGAAAAGTCCTTCATTTAGCCAAAACATCAGGTTTTTCTTCCGCTATCAGCTCGGGCATATGTATTTCCGTTATTTTATGTGGAATTTTGCAGGACGCCAGAATGACATCCAGTGCCACTCAAAATTTGAGATTACCAAAGGAAACTGGATTTCAGGAATAAGGTTTCTGGATGAATTACGGCTCGGAAACCAGAAAGAGTTGCCCGAACAAATGCTTAATAATAAAGCCCGGAACCGTTATTTTTTGCTCCCGCTCCTGCTTGGGCTAATCGGGCTGTTTTTCCATTATTCAAGGCATCGCAAGGATTTCTGGGTGGTCATGGTCTTGTTTATCATGACCGGTATTGCTATTGTTGTTTATCTTAATCAATACCCCAACCAGCCCCGCGAGAGGGATTATGCCTATGCAGGCTCTTTCTATGCCTTCGCTATTTGGATTGGTATAGGGGTACTATCTGTTTATGAGGGATTGAAAAAATCAATCCCTGCATCACTTTCTTCAATAATAGCCTCAATTATATGCCTTGCTGCTGTGCCCGTTCTTATGGGTTCACAGAACTGGGATGACCATGATCGTTCAAATCGATATATGGCCCGTGACTTTGCCTACAATTACCTCAATTCATGTGCGCCAAATGCCATTTTATTTACAAATGGCGATAACGATACTTTCCCGCTCTGGTACGCTCAGGAAGTGGAAGGCATCCGTACCGATGTCAGAGTAGTTAACCTGAGTTACCTCGGAGCCGACTGGTATATTGAACAAATGCAAAGACGCGCATACGAATCAGCCCCCCTTCCCATATCGCTTACCAAAGATAAATATGCAACCGGTAACCGGGATATTATCTATATTCTTGACCGGATATCTGAACCCAAAAACATTAAAGATGTACTCGACTGGGTGGCAAGCGATGACCCGCGTACTAAAACGTTACCCAATATCAATGAAAAAGTGGATTATATTCCTACCAGGAAATTTGTCATACCTGTTGATACAGCTAAAGTTCTGTCAAACGGAACCGTAGGCCGCGATCTGGCTGATCAAATTGAAAAAGAAATAATTTGGGAACTGCCCCAGTCAAAACGATACCTGACCAAAAACCATCTGATTATTTTTGATATGCTTGCCACAAACGAATGGGAAAGGCCTATTTATTACGCTATTACCGTTTCAGGTGATAATTACCTCAACCTTGACAAATATTTCCAGGTTCATGGCCTTGCTTTTCGCATTATTCCGGTGAAGTCTGAGGATAATATCTATGGCAGGGGAGGTATTGATACCAGGATTATGTTTGATAATTATATCAATAAATTTAAATGGGGAGGCATTGAAAATAAAAATGTTTATCTTGATGAAAATGTATCGGGCATGTACAACAACTTCAGAAATAACTTCGGAAGGCTTGCCATGGCATTAATCAGTGAAAACAAAAAAGATTCGGCAAAAATCGTACTGGATAAGTGCGTAAAGTTATTACCCGATGAAAAAATTCCCTTTAATGCATTCTGTCTGCCTGTTGCTGAAGGTTATCTGAAAATAGGCGATACGCTTTCTGCACAAAACGTAATTAACATCTTAAAAGAGAATGTGTATGATGATCTCGACTATTACAGCAGCCTCGGAGACAAATATTCTGATTACCTGGTATATGAAAAACAGTTAGCCTTTTATATACTTGATGAGATAAGACGCCAGGCTTATTATTATAAAATGAATGACCTATTTACTGAGATTCAGGAAAAAATCCAGCAATATGCCATGGCTCTTAAACTGCAGTTTCAGTAACTATGCTGATTGCACGGACACCGGCGCTTTTTAAAAAGGTTTATTACAGCCTGAAGTGGGATTTGCACAGCAATGACAATGCCATTTATCTTACTTTTGATGATGGGCCTACGCCAGGTGTTACCGAAAAAATACTTGATATTTTAAAGCATTATGATGCAAAAGGTACTTTTTTTTGCATCGGGCGCAACGTCGAACGTAATCCTTCTCTCTTCAGCAGCATTGTTGATCAAGGGCATTCAGCCGGAAATCATACCTATAGCCACCTTAACGGCTGGGTAACAAAAAACAGGGAATATTTTCATGATATTGAAACAGCCGGCCTGCTGATAAAATCTTCATTATTCAGGCCTCCTTACGGCAAAATCAGGCGCTCACAAATTAAATACCTCTGCAAATCATACAGAATTATTATGTGGGATATTATGAGTTATGATTTTGCCCCAGATGTCAGTAAAGAAAAATGCCTGAACAATGTGCTTGATTACATCCGCCCGGGTTCTATAATTGTTTTTCACGATTCGCTGAAAGCAGCTGATAAAGTGCTTTACGCATTACCTCTGATACTGGAATATGGCAAAGAATTCCATTTTCTTTTTAAACCGATTGTCTTATAATGTCTATTCTATTTATTTCATACGACTGATTGCTTCGTCGGCAATCAGCATTAATTATTGAAACCAATCATCACAAAAGCCTCCTCGCAATGACGCAAAGGCTATACCATGCGTCATTGCGAGCCATTCGGCCTGACTAATTTCAATAAATGCCGCATCATCACACTGATAATCAGATCTATCTTGCCAAATACCCCTGTTGTTATACTTAACAGGAACATTAGCCTTATAACTCTTGCTTTTATGGTCAAATCTTCTCCCGATTTAAGGTTAATTGACCTGAAACAAGCATTTGCCAGAGCCTTATAAAGTTTTACCTTCTGCAGTTCATTTGTTAAAAAGCCAGGTATCTCAGTGCCAAACAACAAATTCATCATATAAAATGCCAGCGCCAGCGATTTTTTTACTTTCAGCAATTCCGCCAGCCTGATAATTCTTTCAGCCTCCATACTGCTTTTTCTGAGTTCATAAAAACGCCTGATATCCATAAGCCATGCCAGCCGGCTGAACTGATGGCATGCTCCATGGTAACATAAATAAACAAAATACTTTTCATCGGGCAATACCGGAATCGTTACCCCTTCAAATATCACCTGCTCAATATCACTGAAAAAGCCTGAATATAATCCTTTTGTAAATAAAGTGTTGGCAAAAGGCCTCGTATGCAGGTCAATGGCAATACCTGCACCAGCTTTAACAAAATGTATTTCCCGCCTGGCAAGAGTTATCATTTTTTGTTTCCATGTCTGGGCTTTCATTCCCTGTTCCACACATTTATAACCCGTTTTCAAAAGTTCTTTACGAAAAATATCAATATCTTTTTCGCTTGCCATAAGAAAGTCAAGGTCAACTGAAAACTTTACTGCTTTTTTACTATAAAGCAACTGTGCCAGGTGCGGGCCTTTAATTACAACATATTTTAAACTCTGCTCATTAAACTGCCTGCATAGCTGCAACAATTCATTAAGCCTTAATAGCCCCCTCGCAGCCTGGCGGTTAATCCTGTCCTTCAGCTTTTGTGTAATCTCAGAGGGAATTCCTTTTTCTATGTTCTGAAACCATGCATGCACGTAATAATCTGTCTTATGTCTCCATGATAAATCAACTATTGCAGGATAATCTTCCGGTGAAATACTAACTTCGGCACTAAAGCGCTCCGGACACAAAATGTTCCTTAAAATATTCATAAAAGCAGTTGTCTGCGCATTGAACCAGCGCCCGGTTAACTGGCTATATTCCGGTAATTGCTTCTTGCTCATTTGAGTATATCATGACCATCAAATAGTTATAAAATGCACCCGGCATCAGATAATTCATTTCTTTTTCATCCCGTGCAACAAGCTTTTCATACCATTCATTCATTTTTGAAAAATCAAATATTTCTGCAAGTCCATCCTGTGAGGAATGTTCCTCAAACAGGGAAAGCAACAGGTGCCTTTCTTCTTTCAGTTTTGGCTGTATATAGGGTATAGTAACCCCGGACTTATCATTACGTTCATAAATTTCGTCAGGGACTGTCCCTTTCATAATATGCCTGAACAAACAGCGGTTACCGTCTGCTCCATACCTTATATGCGCGGGAACAGAGAAATAACTTTGAATTAATCGGGGATCAAGCAACGGATAATAATACTGAACATTATAGAAAGCAGCCGAAGTATAACTATATTCCATACGCTGAGGAAGATGCGGATGGTTTAACCGCTGAAACTGCCTTTGTGAAAGATATTTACAGTTCTTTCTTCTGTATTTCACCCTGTACCTGTTCCACAAATCGTATGCTTGAATAAAATCCTTTTTAAGTGCCAGCGTTGAAAATCTTTTTTCAAGTAAAGGTTTATTAAAAATGCCATAAGTATATTCCGGAGCCAGTATATGCCAGCCATAATATTTTACCAGGTATTTAACGGCGCTAATAACTGCGCGGGCCGGATTATTTCTGAATTTTAACAGCGATATAAAGGTTTTCCATTGGCCATCCCTGATCATATCATTCCATGGAGTGCCTATCCGTGCTGAAAGCAACTCATCACCACCAAATCCTGAGAACAAATACTTTATGCCATTCTCAGAAGCCTTTTTGTATAACATATCGTTAAACATGCCAAAGCGCTGTTGCAGAAATGAACCATGTAGCCTCACGGTATGGCTCATCAGGTTAATCAATGAACGGCTGGTATGTGATACTTCAATCCATGGTATTTTCAAGCGGTCTGCTACTTTTATAATGAATTCCTTTTCATCTTTGAACTGCTCATTCAATGTACCAGGCAACGTATTCGATAAAGCATAAAAAGGAATATTTCTTTTTAGAGACTCATCAAATGCAATCGCTGTTATAAGCGAAGAATCGAGACCACCGCTTAATTCAGCTCCAGCGGCAGATTCTGAAGAAATTCTTTCTGCAACAGCCCGAATTAACATATCATGCAACATTTCATCATAGTCGGCAGGGCTTTTAAGCCTTATTTCCTTATTGATATCTGGCTTCCAGTATTCTGTAATAGTTATATTACCATTTGTTAAACAAAGATAATGAGCAGGCGGTAACCTGAAAATATTCTCAAATGCCGTAAGGTCTTTGGGTGAAATGTGCGTTATTACTGTATCCAGAAAAAATGACTTATTGAGCTTTAATCCTTCTGGGTAAAGACTTTTCAGCGGCCTTAATTCTGATGAAAAAACAAATATGCCTTTGCAGTAAAAGTAATATAATGGCTTCACACCCATGGGATCGCGCGCACAGAACAATTCCTGCCTTTCAGCGTCCCATATAGCAAATGCAAAATCACCATGCAAATGCTTAAGGCATTCCCTGCCCCATCGTTTATAAGATAAAAGTATGACTTCAGCCGGACTGATTTTTTCTTGCTTTTCAATCCCCAATATCTCCTTTATTTCACTGATATTAAATATATCTGCATCAGCAGTAACTAACAGGTTGTTGTCAGTAAGCAAGCTCCTTTCTGGCCTTCCTGCATCACGGTCAAATAATCCGAAAACTGCCCCATGGAGCATTAATGAATAATAGCGGGTTAAAGGAGGATAAAATGCAGTATTAAAGATGCTATCCCCGCGCATAGATGCGGGATTATTATCATTAACGCCTGCATATCCTATAATGCTTACCATTCTTTTTTTTGTTAACAATACAAAAGTATTTCATTCGGCGTAACAAAAAATATTTTAATAAACAATTGTACTTTTGCAGTTAAATGGCAGACAAACATCAGCAATATTATTACAGTGCCTTTGGGCTTACAATAAGTTCAGCATTTCCGGTAAGCGGATTTTTACCGGTTACTGACAATGCTGAACCAGATGTTAATATTGAGAAAGGTGCTGTTCCGGCATCGTTAAATAATGTCTGTAACAAAGGCGTTCTTTATCAGGCCAATGCCAGTGAATTCCTGTTAAAAATTGATGGTATCGGAAGCTTTTATGCATCTGAAGGAAGTAAAATTATTGTTGAAAAAGCCAAAAATGCAGCTTGGAAAGATATTAACGTGTTTCTGGTCGGTCGTGTATTCGGGGCGTTACTTCAGCAAAGGCGGCTACTAACATTGCATGCAAGCGCTGTTCAATTTAACGGTCTGAATCTTATTTTTGCAGGCCACTCAGGTTCAGGTAAATCCACGCTTTCAGCAGCACTTATTGATAAAGGCGCCTGCCTGTTGTCTGATGATATTGTAACAATAAGCCTACGTAATGACAAACCCATGATCATCCCTTCATTCCCGGTTATTAAACTCTGGGAAGACAGCCTGGTCAGCCTGAAGAAAAATCCTGCGAAATATAAAACCGTACGTGACGGCTATAATAAATACTACATGCCTGTTGATCGCTTTACTGATGAGCCCTGTATGCCGCAGCTCATTTTCACGCTGTATACCCATAACAAAGATAGCTACGAATCAACAGAATTATCTGGCGTTGAGAAATTTTCAGCCCTGCGCAATTATACTTATTTTATCCGTGGTATTGCTCATACAGGCATTGAGGCTGACCACTTTGAACTTTGTAACCGGCTTGCGTTGCAGGCGAAGATTATAAGACTTGTACGGCCTAACGGAGCCATTAATATGCCTCCGTTAATTGAAAAAATCATTTCAATTGCAGGTATCTGATGAATAAGGTTAAAACACCAAACATTATCTGGCTTGCGTCTTATCCCAAATCAGGCAACACCTGGTTCAGGGCTTTCCTCACCAACCTGCTGAATAAGCCTGAAACCCCTGCTGATATCAACAACCTGTATCCCAGTACCATTGCAAGCAGCCGCCAGTTATTCGACGATGTTGCAGGAATTGCTTCAGCCGACCTCACACCTGAAGAAATTGACCGGCTTCGTTGTGAAATATACCGGCAGGAGGCGCTTGAGTGTAATGAAATCATCTATCACAAAATACACGATGCTTATACACACACTAAAACCGGTACACCCATAATACCTGCCGACGTTACAAAAGCTGTTTTGTATTTCATCCGCAATCCGCTCGACATAGCCGTTTCTTTTGCACATCATCTGGCAACCAGCATTGACAAGGCAATTAACATCATGAATAATGAAAACTATGCCTTCTGTTATCATAATGACAGACTTAGTAACCAACTGCGCCAGAGACTGCTGTCTTGGAGCAGTCATGTAAAAAGCTGGGTGGACGATTCAAATCTTCCGTTACTTGTTATCAGGTATGAAGATATGCATGCCGATACCTTCGTTGCTTTCAAAAAAGCCGTGGCATTCATCGGCCTGCAGGCTTCTGATGATGAAATACGCGCTGCCATTGAAAAAAGCCGGTTTGAAAACCTTAAAAAGCAGGAAGATGAAAAAGGATTCAGGGAAAAAAATATCAAATCAGCAAGCTTTTTCAGAAAAGGCAGCACAGGTGACTGGAAGAATACACTGAATGACCGGCAGATAAATGAAATTATTCGTTACCACAAGAAAACCATGGAACGGTTTGGGTATTATCCGTATGAAGGTATTTAAATTTAATATTCAACCTTGGGCTAAAATATTTGTAAGTAAATGGCCTATTAACTTATTACATTCAACATCTTTTTAATTGTATTTTTTTTCGACGTAATAGACAAAATTAATGCTTTTTTAGAGTTAGAATTCAGTAATGGACATTTTT
>JAJUGM010000056.1 GCA_029268165.1 Bacteroidota bacterium | reverse complement strand
TCAGCCTGTACTAACAATTCATTAAGGATGTTGTCTGTTAATACAAGCATTTCATCCAGTTTTATTTTGTGAATTAATGAATGAGCAATAAATGCACATTTTGTATCGCATAACCGGCAGATATAATCGAGGTTTTTCTGTTCAATTTCATGATTTAAAGGTATCACAATGTTCCCCGACTTAATTATACCCAGATAGGCAATGACGAAAAATGCAGAATTGGGCGAAATAAGTAAAACATTATTTTTTTGTCCGATTTCTTTATTCAGATAAAGAGCCAGTTTTAAGCTGGAGTTGTATAAAGAAGAAAACGATATAGAGTGGCCCTCGTTCAGAATAAAGTCTTTCGGCAGGTTACTGCTATGTTCAAAAAAGTAGTCAAATGCGTTCATAATTAACGTTATTAATTATTGTTATTTGTCTTTCTTTATGATGCTGAACTCTTTCAATTATTTTACTTTGCTTTCTTTCAACCTTCCCAAATGTTTTTTCCCCTCTTTACATAAAATTAACCATTCTGCTTTTCAATTAACTATCATTTCAGTTATCAAACATAACAGGTCTCATCCTCAAATATTCGGTCGTTTTCCTTTTTCTTTCAAAATTAGAAAATATACTCTGTATCTCATCTTGTGTATAACCGGCTACAGGAGCCACAACTGAAGGTGCGATACCATTTTCAAAAGCATACCATAATAAATCCATTTTTTCAAAAGGCAACTGGTAGAAAAATTCCTGCTGGGTTTGTTCGGCTGAATAGGTGTCAGTGGTGGGTGTTCTTTCAATGATTTCTTGCGGTATTCCTAGGTAATGCGCTAATTGATATACCTGTGTTTTGTAAAGATGAGCAATTGGCATGATATCAGCTCCGCCATCGCCGTATTTTACAAAGAATCCCTGTTCAACTTCATGTTTATTGGGTGTACCAATAACAGCATAGTGCCGGTTCTCAGCATGAAAATATAGCATAGCCATACGGCTGCGCTGTTTGAAGTTTGATGCTGCCACTATTTGCCTGAATTCATCGGTGGGCAACCTTTCGGTGTGTTCTGTTCCTTTATTGTCTATAATTGTAATATAAAACAGGGGAGGAAGGTTTGTAAACAATCCCGAATCTTTTATCCCGATTTTCATTTTGCAATTATCCGGGTCATATTCAGGGAATAATCTTTTGACCGCTTCATCGCGGCGGTGATAACAACCAAATCCTGCCAATGCAGCAGTAATATCTTCAGTAATAGTTGTCACTCCAAATTTATTAGCAAGTTTATCAGCAAGACGGATACTCTCGGGATTTGAATCTTTTTCCGGCATTTTAATACCGGTTACTTTATCAGCCCCAAGTGCTTTAACAGCCAATGCAAGTGTAACCGAAGAATCGATGCCTCCGCTGATGCCAACAACGCCACCTTTTCGTTGTAATTTGAAGAAAACATCATGCCTGAGCTTTTCAGTGATCTGATTTACACATGTTTCAACATCATCAATTTTTAATACATCGGCATTAAAATATGTTTTGTTGCTTTTCATTTAAGTTTGATTTTGGGTAATATCAATAAAGGTAAAGCAGTTTTTCAGTTCAGATGGTTCAGGCCTGAATCTTTTTTGTGAAATGTACTGATAATAAAGAAGCTGTGTTGACAGAATGCCTGCCAGCGCCATATTTTCAAATTCTGTTGCCTGCTGACTGGTACTGATTTTATCAGTAAGTCTTTGAACCATATCAAATTTAAAAACCCCTGCCTCATTAATCCCTCGCTCTGATAATAGCTCAGAAACATAATCTTCGCCTGACAGGAAGAAACTATTGCCTGCTGGTGCCCTGTATGCCTGTTTAGGCCTTTTGATAATATTTTCAGGCAGTTTCCCCTGCATCATTTTTTTAATGATGTACTTTTCATTTAAACCATGCATTTTAAAATCGGATGGCAGTCTGGCTGCAAATTCTATAATATTATGGTCGAGAAATGGGTAACGACTTTCAACTGAATTGGCCATGGTTACCCTGTCGCCCTGCGATGAAAGCAGATAGCCCGACATAAACAGTTTAATTTCAAGCCATTGTGCCCTGGAGAGCATATTCCACTGCATAATATTATTATCCATTATATTATGCAATTCAATGGCAGGATTTAGTTCTGCATCAGCTTTTACCAGATGATCTTTAAAAAAGTTCAGCAGACCGGATGTATTTTTCCATCTTAGAATGTGAGAATAATAAGGAGAATTTGTTTCTGAAAGATGATAACCATAGAAAAATTTAAACATCATTCTGTTTTTTCCCTGAAACTGTCCAATGTATGGATATAACTTCTTTAATAAGAGTGGCCGGTATTTTGAATCGGGTTGTCTTGCCCAGAATTCACGAATTAAAGCTTCCTTAAAAATATCATATCCGGCAAACATTTCGTCGGCGCCTTCACCGGTTATTACTACTTTTATGTTATTATCCCTTACTTTTTTTGACAGGCAGTACATAGGTACTGGCGCAGTCCGTAAGACCGGAATTTCAGCGTGCCATACCACGTCAGGAAAATACCGGACTATTTCTTTGTTGGTGCAATAAAAAAATTGATGGCGCGTATTCAGGTACTCAGAAACCTCTTTCTGATAAGGTGTTTCATCAAATTCACTTTCTTCAAAACCAATAGAAAAGGTTTGAAGTGTTGCAGGCATTATTCTGTTGATAAATGATGTTATTGTACTTGAATCGAGCCCGCCGCTCAGATAAGCAGCTACGGGAACATCTGCCCTTAATCGCAGTTTCACAGAACGTGAAAGAAGTGTTCGTAGTTCCTGCGTGGCATCATAAAGATTTCCCTGATAATATTCATCTGGTTGTGTTGGGAAATGAAGGTGCCAGTATTGCTGTATATCAATGCCGGTTTTAGTGATTTTCATAAAATGACCCGGTGGTAATTCATATATATCCCGGAAAACAGTTGCAGGAGTTAAGACAGTCCAGTATGTGAACACCTGTGCAAGGGTTGAAAAATCAAACATTAATTTTAAATCCGGGTATTCGGCTATTGCTTTAATTTCTGATGCAAATAAAAGCATATTATTGTGCCAGGTGTAAAACAAAGGCCTTATACCTACACGGTCTCGTGCGAGAAATAATTCTTTTTCCTTATCATTCCAAATTGCAAAGGCAAACTGTCCGTTAAGTTTCTGAAGACATCCAGATCCATATTCCATGTATGCATGAAGCAGTACTTCAGTGTCACTGCTGGTTTGAAAGCTGTGTCCTTTATTGATAAGTTCTTTTTTCAGTTCAACATAATTGAATATTTCGCCATTAAAAACGATGTAATAAGTTTTACTGGTATCAGCCATAGGTTGGTGTCCTGTATGAATATCAATTATGCTGAGCCTGACATTTCCCATAACTAGATTTTGACTTAGGAAGATACCGCTTTCATCAGGCCCACGGTAATTTATCCGGGCAAGCATTTTTTTTATTTGCTTAACAGGTTCATGCAAAGGTTGTGAATAACTTAATATGCCGGCTATTCCGCACACTGCTTTATTTGTTTTGAATTTTGCTGTCGATAAAAGCTGAAATAGCCTTAATGGATTCAAAATTTTTCTCAATTAGATCTTCGTCGCTTGTCTTAATACCAAATTGCTGTTCAATAAAATCGATTAACATGATAAACCCCATAGAATCAAATAACCCTTCTTTGAAAATCAATGTGGTTTCATTTAACGCCTTAACATCCTTATAAGTGTTGCTTGCGATAAAGTTTCTTATAATCTCATAGTTGTTCATTTTAATAATAATCAGTTGCTTTATTCTTTTTATTTAATGATTTGTTATTATTTGTGATAATACTTTAAATACCATTCAATGAATTTTCTGATACCTTCTTTTACTATATAATTGGGCTGGTAGCCATGTTCGTGCTTTAACTTGCTAACATCAGCCCATGTTTTCTTTACATCTCCCGGCTGCATAGGCTGCATTTCAATATTGGCTTTTTTACCCGTAGTTTCTTCAATTGCTTTAATAAAGTCCATTAACTTTACCGGTTTGCTATTGCCTATATTGTAAACTCTATACGGTGCCTGTGATGTAGAAGGATCTGGTTGTTCTCCATTCCAGCTTTCATTTCCTTTTGGCGGATTGTCAGAAATTATCCTGAATATTCCGTCAACTATATCATCTATATATGTAAAATCCCTTTCCATTTCACCATTATTGAAAACCTGAACAGGTTTGCCTTCGAGTATTGATCGTGTAAAGATAAATAAAGCCATATCAGGCCTTCCCCAGGGGCCATAAACGGTGAAGAACCGCAAACCTGTCGTTGGTAAGCCATATAAATAACTATACGTATGTGCCATCAGCTCATTGCTTTTTTTAGTGGCAGCATAAAGACTTATCGGATGGTCAACGTTATCGTTTTCAGAGAACGGTATTTTTTCATTTAGTCCATATACACTCGAACTGCTGGCATAAATCAGATGCCTTATTTTATTATGTCTGCAACCCACGAGGATATTCATGAAACCTACAATATTGCTTTGAATATAAGCATCGGGATTTATCAGGCTATACCTGACTCCTGCCTGAGCAGCCAGATTGCAGACCAAATCAAACTTTTCGTTCTGAAAAAGCCTTATCAGATTTTCCTTATCTTCAAGGTTAAGTTTAACAAATCGGTATTCCGGATATGCCGATGATTGTACCATCCGGTTATAACTAATTGCCTCTCTTTTTATTCCTGACGATTCCAACCGTGCATATTTCAGGTTAATGTCATAATAATCATTTATACTATCCAGACCGACAACCTCATATCCTTCCGCAATAAGTCTGTTAACTGTATGAAAACCAATAAATCCCGCAGTACCGGTAACCAATATCTTCATGCCCTTCTGTTTTATTTATAATAGTTTACCTTCAAATATACAATGAAATTAAAGTTTGTTTATCTATTTTTTGATTAAGTACTGCTTTTTTTATTTCAATGAAATTGTTTTATAATTGGTACATTTTTTGCTTATTTTATTATTTTAACAGAGCAGGATTTAATAACCAAAAACCATGACATCTGTTCTACTGGCGCTTTTAATTAACCTTTTTTCCGTGCACCCGGTTCATGTTTCCTATTCAAACCTCGAAATTAATCCTGAAAATGGTGATTTTACCCTGACATTTAAATTTTATACCGACGATTTTAAATTGCTTTTTATTCATCTATACGAATACGAAATGATACTGGACCCCGGTAAAGAATTATTACCAAATCATATTGATATGATAAGCGCTTATTTATCAAATACTTTTCTTGTTAAAGATGTGGATAATCAGAAAATAATATATGACTATCAGCGGAAAGAACAGAACGATGAGTCGGTTTGGCTGTATTTTAAAGGAAAACTGCCACATACGAATTCGGAAAAAATAATTATTTCTAATTCGCTGTTGCTTGATTTGTATTTTGATCAGACTAATTTACTGATAATCAAATGGGGAGAACTGGAGAAAGGGTATAGTTGTGATTATCAGATAAGGGATATTGTTGTTGAACGAAAGAATTAGTTGGCTAATTAAATGATGAGACAGGAAGAATTACTAACTTTGTCAATTATGAAAAGGGGTGTTGTAAATATCTTTATGGTGTTTTTTTCTGCAGTCTCTGCTTTTGCAACACATAACCGTGCAGGTGAAATCACCTACAGGCAAATAAGCGGATATACTTATGAAATAACCATAACGACTTTCACATACAGGTATAGTCTGGCCAACAGGGACCAGCTCACTGTAGAGTGGGGTGATAATACTTCTTCTGTTGCAAGGATTGTAGGTGGCCATGTTATACTACCGAATGACTATTATTATAATCGTTATGTTACACAGCATACATTTCCGGGGCCAGGTATTTATGAGATATTGGTTCAGGATCCAAACCGTAATTATGGGGTACGGAATATTCCCAATTCAGTTAATGTAATTTTTTCAATAAAGACAACCCTGTTAATATCGCCCGCATTGGGAACAAACAATACACCTCAGCTGCTTAATTTTCCGATTGATAAGGCAGCGCTGGGGCATTTGTTTATTCACAATCCTGCTGCTTTTGATCCCGATGGTGATAGTCTTGCATACAGGTTAACTGTTTGTACGGGCCAGGATGGTAAACCCATATCGGGTTACACTTTGCCTGCATACAGTGATACATTTTATGTCGATGCGGTTACAGGCGACCTTGTGTGGAACACACCTGTTGATACCGGGAAATATAATGTTGCCATGGATATTATGGAATACCGTAATGGTATTAAAATAGGCAATATTGTAAGGGATATGCAGATTGATGTATACCGCACCGATAATAATCCTCCGGAAAATCCACAACTTCCGGATTTTTGTATTATTGCCGGAGACTCTGTTGAATTTCAGTTTACCTCAACAGACAAAGATTATGATTCCATTGTTCATACATTAACCGGAGGCCCGTTTGTTGTGCAGGGGAATAAAGCTTCATATTCCACCGTAGCAGCAGGCAGAGGGTACCGTACCACTTTGTTTAAATGGAAAACTGATTGCAACCATATCCGGAGATTACCTTATCAGATAACAGTAAAAAGCGAAGATAAAACCAATGATATCGACCTGGTTGATATTGATAATTTTTATATTACCGTACTGGCTCCTCCGCCGCTTAATCTTACAGCATCACCAACCAGTTCGGAAATCAGACTTAACTGGCAGTCAAGCGGATGTGGTGCGGTGACCGGCTATGCCATTTACCGCCGTGAGGGTGAATCGGGTTATATTCCCGATAGTTGCGAGAACGGATTACCTGCATATACCGGCTTTGTTAAAATTGCCGAAATAGCAGGAACTGCAACCACTTATATTGACAATAACAATGATGAAGGGTTGTCACAGGGGATTAATTATTGTTACAGGGTAACCGCTTTATATAAAGATGGCGCAGAGAGTATTGCTTCAAATGAAACCTGTTCGTCGCTGATTCCCGGATTTCCTGCTTTGCTGAATGTAAGTGTGACTAAAAGAGATCAGACAAACGGCGAAATTTTTGTTTCATGGGCAAAACCTTCAGGATTCAATATAGCTGAAGCGCCAGGCCCTTATGTGTTTCATATTTTCAGGTCATCAACAGGCAATGATGACAGTTTTACCCTGATTGACTCTATATTCACTTCTGATTTAAACGATACGGTTTATCTTGACACGCCATTAAACACTATACAATATCCCTATTACTATACCGTTAAAATGTATAATAATACACCCGGCAACCGGTTTGAGATGAAACCAGGCTTTAGCGAGATTGCTTCTTCAATTTACCTCGACATTCAATCTATGGATAACAGGCTTATTATCAATATCAGAAAAAAAGTGCCATGGATTAATACCGACTATGTGATATACCGGCAAAACAAAAGCACAGGGATTTTTGATTCTGTAGGAACAACCACAACGAAGACTTATTCGGATACGGGGCTGCAGAATGGTACCGAATATTGTTATAATGTTAAAAGCAATGGTTGGAGGCCTATTGAAAATGCAATATACACCAATGCCAATCTTTCGCATCAGGCATGCGCTGTGCCTGTCGACAGAGAAGCGCCATGCCCTCCTGACCTGAATGTGGTGTCTTTGTGTGATAGCTTTGTTAATATACTCACGTGGACTAATCCGAACAATTTCTGTGCCGATGATGTTATTCGCTATAATATATACTACGGAAAGAGTTTTGACGGGCCTCTCGATTCGTTGACAAGCACTTTTTCAGCAGATGATACCACATTTATACATCGGTTTACTGAAGGCGTTCAGCTTTCCGGTTGTTATGCCGTTACTGCTGTTGACTCATTCGAAAACGAAAGCAGTCAATCATTAAGGATTTGTGTTGATGAGTGCGTGCTGTTTGAATTACCCAATGTATTTTCACCAAACGGAGATAATGTTAATGATATTTACTTATCATATAACCTGAATAATGCGATAAAACAGGTTGATATGAAAATATATAACCGTTTCGGAACACTTGTTTATGAAACCAATGATCCTGACATTAATTGGGATGGCAAATACCGCAGTACAAAACAACTGGTGCCTCCAGGAGTTTATTATTATGTATGTGATGTATATGAACCACGTATTATTGGCATTACAGTGCGGACTTTAACCGGTTTTATCCACGTATATACAGAAGAAGGCACAACCATTTATCATGAATAAGATAGTGAAGAAAATATTTTTAGTGATAGGAGCATCAGCATTTGGTCTGCTGACAATAGCCCAGAGTCATACTCAGTTTTTTCTTAAAGGTGTGGCAGCCTTGATGCAAAAACAATACAATGAATCTGTTTCCATGTTTACTGAAGCAATCAGGTTGAATAACACAAGTGAGAAGTATTATCTCATGAGGGCTGAGGCCTTTTTATTCCTGGGTCAGTTCAATGATGCCATAAATGATTATAATGAAGCCAACAGCCTGAAAACCGGAATTGCTGATTATGGTCTTTCACGAACTTATGCAAAGTCAGGTGACTATAAGAATGCTTTGTTATACCTGCAACGACATCTGGAATCGCTATACAGAAATCCTTCTTCTGTGATTAAAAAAGATGATGCTTTTGCACAATTTAAATACACTGATGAATGGCATGATTTATGGCAGAAAGATTGGCACAGTAATTTTGACAAATTGACTGAAGAGGTTGATTACTACATAAGAAAAGGTGATATTGAAAGTGCCCTTGAATATCTAAATAATAGTTATTCAGATTATCAAAAAGAGCCATGTTATTATGCTTTACGCGCAAAACTATATGCCCTGAAGGAAAACTACGCTGCTGCAATTGCCGATTATTCTGCAGCTCTTTCGCTTAATAAAGATTCCTCGTCGTATTATTTTAGTCGTGGCTTGGCTTATTTAAAATCAGAAAAATACAAAAATGCTATTGATGACTTTACTAGAGGCTTAAAGCTATCACCGGAAAATTTTGAATTTTATCTTACTAGGGCAAATGCCTTTGCAGGCCTTTCTGACTTTTCATCAGCAATTAAAGACGTGGAATTTTATCTTGGATTTTTTACTGAAGATCAGAAGGCAATATTTTCATGCGGGGAATATTATTATCAGAATGCTGATTATTTGAATGCCTTAAAATACTTTAACAAAAATCTTAAAATTGATTCGGCTAATCCTGAATATTTTAAAGCACGGGGAAAAACGTATCTTCAGACAAAAACCTTTAATTATGCCATTAATGACCTTGCCATGTCACTTGACCTCAAACCTGATGATGGTGAAACATATCTCTATATGGGACTGGCAAAATACGGATCAGGCAATAAAGATGACGCTTGTTCTGATTTTCAGAAAGCCATCAGGCTGGGCAATAAGCTGGCATTAAAATATAGTATTGATTATTGCGGAAAGTGAATTAATAAGCACCATATTTCTGTTTCTGAGGCATAATATTTTATATATTTTTAGTTGAGTCATCTGATATTTAAAGCCAGAATTAATAAAGTTTTAAGAATAAAGAATCAACATTGAACTTATGTCATTTTTGCAGCTCGTAGCTCGTGGCTCACAGCTATTATTAAAGCCATGTAATTTCAGATGAAAAGGCAATTAAATTTCTACCTGCCGTCTTTTTTCATATTCAGAATGGGCATCAGTATTAAAGCTATTGAGCCGAAAATAAGATATATAAGATTGGTCAGCGCATGGGCGATCAAAGCAAATATCTTCCCTGAGGGTTGTGGGATACCGTATATGACAAGTGTCTCAATAACCATAAAATGCCATGCCCCAATACCGGCCTGCACAGGTGCAAGCATGGCAAGTCCACCCATCAGAAAGGTAATCATTCCGGTTTGAATAGAAAGGTGTGATGTAGGTTGATAGGCAAGAAACACAACATATAACATAAAAAGCCACATCAAAAAAATAAAGGCGGTATGACCTAAGAAATACCATTTATTTTCGAGTTTGTTGATAGATTTGATACCTTCAACAAAATTATATTTAATGGTTTTTAGTCTGGTTACAAATGATGAATTCTCATTTTTTTTGTGTCTGAAATATCTTCGGAATGCCACAAAGGCCAGATAAACAGACAATAAGAAGACGACAACAATCAGAATATTTTGCCAAGAAAATATGGAGAATAATTTTTCTTTCATTTCAGGATGAGTATTGAAAAAGCGGAGAAAGACACCAAGCTGGGACAAAATGATCAGCACTGCCAGTATCATTAACATGAATAAATCAGCCATGCGTTCAATAAATACCGTCCCAACCAGTTTTGCAAAAGGAATTTTCTCATAACGGCTCATCACAGTACAGCGGAAAACTTCACCTGCTCTGGGCAGGATCAGGTTTACCAGATAAAGAACATATACAGAAAGAAATGAGTTGTAAAATTTCGGATTATATCCTAAAGGCCTTATAAGCATATTCCATCGTATTGCCCTTGAAATTTGTGATAAAACCCCGAAAATAACGGAAGCTGCTATCCAAAAATAATTCAGATTTTTAAAAGCATGGATATATTCATCAAAAGGTTCATCTTTATATAACCACCAGAACAGGAAAACGCCGATTGCCAGGAAAAAGATATATTTTAGGATATTTATGATCTTCTTTCTCATCAAATTAAAAGGTGCGTATTTATTACGATAAACAAAAATAAAAATAAAAATCAAATCTGTAAAAGAATGATGTAAATGTGTGATTATAAGCGGACATTTTCTTTTGTATTCATGTGGTTTTGCATTCCTGTGAAATTTTATTAATTTTAAGTGAAAATCATTGATATTGTTTTACGGTTTTAGTGTGTGCTTTTTTCTTTCATATTTCCCTTGAATTTCGCAGACAAAAATATATTACCGGTTTTAAACCGGCTGTTTCTTCGAGTTATACAAGGACTATTCTTTATAACCTTTTCTTCAATATCACAAGCGCAGGTTGTTGATACCCTGATTCATAAGCCTGATACCCCCATTGAGGAAGGGTATCTTTATATCATCAATCATCGTGGTGATACCCTTATCTACAGTCCATATCAGGATGCAGAGGAAACCGTCAGAAAACCAAAGACTCAACAGTTTTATGACAGCCTGAAAGTTAAATTTGAAAGCCTCAGGATTACCAGAGAATTATACAGGGCTTTATTTAACGATACTTCAGGAAAAACAAGAGTTCAACGTGTTATCAATCCTGAAAACTTCGATATATATGAAAATAAGATTGTCAGAAACATTACAGTAAAATACCTTAATGTATTCGGCTCAAGTGTTGATGACACACTTATCTCAGATTTGACCTTTCCGGAAAGGTTGGCCAATAATTTACACATCAGGACAGATATTAAGGTTATTCAAAGAAATTTGCTGATAAAGACAGGAGACAGGCTTAATCCATATTTGTTATTTGAAAATGAACGATTGATAAGGGATTTACCCAATATTGAAGACGCAAGGTTTTTAATTACCGACTTGAATAATCATAATGATTCGGTGGATATTTTACTGATTGTTAAAGATGTATGGCCTATTGGTTTTGGCGTTCAGATAAACGATCTGAATTCAGGCAATATCTCACTCTGGAACACCAATGTTTTTGGACTTGGTCATCTGTTCAGATCGGATATTTATTATGACATTAGGAAAGATAATCATTTCGGCTATGATGTTTCATATAGTATTGCCAGTTTGGCCGGAAGTTTTATTTCAACCGATCTACTGTATGTTAACCGCTGGAACACCGAAACATATAAGATTGACTTATACCGGAACTTTTTAACTTCGACCATCAACTGGGCAGGAGCTGCGCACTTTGAAAAGACAAAAACCGAACTGGATGTACTATTGAAAGATACTACAATTGAGGGAATAAATATCGATTATCAGTATCATGACTTTTGGTTAGGACGCTCATTTGAAATATCAGACCATTATGGCCGTGTACCTCAGAAAATAAATTTTTTTATTGCATCCCGTCTTTTATTTAATAATTATTCAAAAGCACCGGAAACAGATGAAAATTATTTGTACAGGTTTCATAATAAAACATTGTGGATTTTCTCAATGGGTTTGTCGAGGCAGGGCTTCTACC
>JAJUGM010000055.1 GCA_029268165.1 Bacteroidota bacterium | reverse complement strand
ATTTCATAATGTGATGCAGGCGCGAATCAACTTCTTCAGCAGGCCACCTGAGTTTCATCGCATTCTGTGTCATCTCGAGGCCGGATACAGCAACTCCGCCTGCATTGGCAGCTTTGCCAGGCGCAAAAAGCAGATGATTCTGCTGAAATAATTCAACTGCTTCAGGGGTGCATGGCATGTTTGCTGCTTCACAAACACAGAGGCATCTGTTGGCAATTAAGTTTTTTGCATCATTCAGGTCGAGTTCATTTTGTGTAGCACAGGGTATGGCAATATCGCAAGGCACTTCCCATGGTCTTTTATTTTTAACAAATATAGCCGACTTAAACTGGTTTGTGTATGGTTCAACAATGTCTTCGTTTGATGCCCTTAGTTCAAGCATATAATCAATTTTGTTTCCCGAAATTCCTTGCTCATCAAAAATGTAACCATCAGGCCCTGACAAGGTAATGACTTTTGCTCCCAATTGATTCAATTTCTTAACAACACCCCACGCAACATTTCCGAAGCCTGACACGGCAACTTTTTTGCCTTCAATTTTTTCCCTGTGCGTTATCAGCATTTCGTTTACAAAATATACAACTCCGTAACCGGTAGCCTCGGGCCTGATCAGACTTCCTCCCCAGTTTACTCCTTTACCGGTTAAAACGCCATTGTAATTATCTGTTAACTTTTTGTACATCCCGAAAAGAAACCCAATTTCTCGTGAGCCAACGCCAATATCCCCTGCAGGGACATCGGTTTCAGGCCCTATTATTTTCCATAATTCCAGCATGTAAGCTTGGCAGAATCGCATAATTTCATTATTCGATTTTCCCTTGGGTTGAAAGTCGGAACCTCCTTTTCCGCCTCCCATCGGAAGGGTAGTAAGACTGTTTTTAAAAATTTGTTCAAAACCAAGAAATTTGAGTATACTCAGGTTAACGCTCGGGTGGAACCGGAGGCCGCCCTTATAAGGTCCTAGTGCATTGTTAAACTGAACACGGTAACCCCTGTTGACATGCACATTTCCCTGATCATCAAGCCAGGGGACTTTAAACGACAAAACCCTGTCAGGTTCAATAATACGTTCAATGATACCTGCTTTTTCAAACTGAGGATTCTGGTTGTACACTGATTCAATTGAAAGAAGAACTTCATGAACGGCTTGTAGGTATTCAGTTTCACCTGGATTACGTTTTTCTAGGTCGGTCATAATTTTGTTTACATCCATAAAAAAACATTAAAGTGATAAGTAAATTTGATGAATTTTAAAAATCAATGCAATGATAATTTTCAGATTTCTCAGTGAGAATATGGAATTACAATATAAGTATAATTAGCTGTGAGCCATGAGCTACGCGTATTTTTTGTATTATTTTTCATTTATCGTTTCTTCAGCATGGTTATCACTTCATCTCTCATAGGGAAGGAAGATATTGCGCCAGGTTTTGAAATTGAAATAGCTGCTGCTATATTGGCAAATTTAACCGCCTCAAAAAAGTTTTTGTTTTCAGCAAGAGCTACTGCAAGTGCGCCACAGAATACATCAATGGCTGCAGTGGCATCAACCGGTTTAATTCTAACAGCCGAAAAATGCTCTGCCCCACCGTTATCAATTACCATAGCCCCTTTTTCTCCCATAGTAATGATTACTTTTTCAGGCCCATGCTCCAGCAAAATACGCCCTGCAAGTTCAGCTGACCTGTTATCAGTAATTTTTATGCCCGTAATTGCTTCAGCCTCAACCTTGCCTGGTATAAGCACCGAAACATTTCTTAAAAGGTCATCATCAAGAATAACGGAAGAAACAGGATTTAACAAAACCCTTGTTTTATTGAGCCGTGCTATTCTGACAGCATGTCTTATTACCTGAAGTGGTATATCCGACTGCAACAGGAGAACTTTAGCACCGGTTAGTGCCTGAATTGAATTGTTAATATCATCAATGCCTAGATTGTGATTTGCTCCGGGCACTATGGTTATATATTTTTTTCCGTTCCCGTTTGCTACAATCTGAGTTACACCTGACGGAACATCGGCATCAACAGAAACATATTCCGAATTTATACCTTCTTTCTTCATTACTTTCAACGCCTGTTCGCCAAATATATCTTTCCCGATTTTCCCAATAAATGTGACATTCCCGCCTAACCTTGCTGCTGCAACTGCCTGATTTACACCCTTACCTCCTGAATTGAGTGAAAATTCACTTCCTAACACTGTTTCTCCCTGTAACGGCAGATGAGGTACCTTGATCATCATTTCAATATTTGAACTTCCGGCTACTGTTATATTCATAAAAACAGATATTTCGTATAGTTAAATTTAATAAAATAAAATGATTTAATCCTTTTTAATTAGTTGGATTTATAAAAAATAGTATTTAATGGTCTGAACAGAAGAGGAAGATAATACTCTATGATGAATGGATTTATCCTATGTATAATGAAATAAAAATTCATCCCGGTGAATAAAAATATGATGTATTTTTGGAGGAATTTGTCATGAGCATATTTTTCTAATGACCAGCATTAGAAAAATATATAGTTTTTTCATTGAATATTAATATTTTGTAATGACAAGTCCGGAATTAAAAAGATAAAAGTCAGTTTTTCTGCAATAGCTCATCAATGGTGGTAAGCATTTGATAACTGTCTATGTGCTGGTTGATAAATGTATCGCAGCTTGCATCAATACATGTTTTGTTCATTTTTGTACATTCCTTGTCAGTTATAGCTAAAACCGGCAACCGGGGATGGCGCTTTTTTATTTTACAAATGAACTGGCAATCATTATTATCACGAATGCCTACGTTAAATATAAGCAGGTCTATTTTACATCCGTTGTGCACCAGTTTGACCAGTTCATTTACCGACACAGCTCTGATTACTTCGGCTTTTGTACCCGACAGAATATCAGAAATAAACAAATAACTTACATAATCATCCTCGGCAACTAAAAAAGTCTTCCCGGCCCAATTATACGATGATAATGCCTGGGTTTCCATTATTGAAAAAGGTGTAGGGCTGACAATAATCATCTTTCCTGGTAATTAATCAATATCTCTTATCTGCTGTTTTATTCCTTAAGACAATAAAAAGTAACCCTACCCCCAGATATTTAATCCCAAATTTTTCATTGGGAGCTCTCAGAAAGAGCGAACCAATGGATTTCCCGATTAAGACAAATCACTTTTCTGATGCAGCGTCAGCAAACCGGAAAAGTTGATTTTTCTTAATCGCTTTGCAGTAGAAATTTTTCTAATGCAATAATTGGGTTAATATAAAATTTTCAGATCAGTCATTATAATCACGGATGAAGAATCAGGGAATAGTAAGCAATGCCATTTGTCATCCGGACATCCGGTATCTGTTATCAGTGAATGGATATCATTTATCAGTTACATGACAACTGTTATCAGTTATCTGTTTCAAAATAAGCAGGAATGGAATTCCCTGTGTAACCCGAATAAGGAAGTACCCATACTATATAAATCAGATATTTTCCGGGAACCTGTGGGCTTTTTATTTTAAATTTAAAATTGACTGAAGAATGGCTGTTTAATTCATTCATGCTGTATGCGAGTGTTGAGGCTGATTCATTCAGTTTGTTTTTATAATCCCTTATTATACAAGTAAGTACAGGGCTCAGGCTATCGCTATGATTTACACGGATCAGGCAACTTTCAGGGTTTTGAATAAAACACGTTACAGCAATTGAATCATTGATGTTAAATTGATTTTTATCCAGAACAGCTTTTAATATTAACCGGTGAAATGGCTGAAAATTATTTATTGTGCTATATGCAAACATTCCCCGGTTTGGCGTTTCGATGATGCCTTCACTGATAAAGCTTTTGCAGAGAAATACATTTTTATTATTTAATGCATCATCAAGATTCCATAAATCATATTGGTTTTTTCTGGCAAATGTTGTATTTATTGAACAGGCTGTATCACCGGTATAAAAGGTATATTTGGCTGCAAACTGATATTTGTTCAGGAAGGCCACTTTTTTGCCACCGGCTGCTTCTTTTACTTTTTCTGCCCAGGTATCCCATTCATTAAATTCATCGGCATATTTTAAAAAATCCGGTACCTGGCCTGATGCAGCAATAAAACGTAATGAAAAAAACAGAGCCATGGATGGAATAGCTAATATCCTTATCCATTTTATGATCTTTTTGTTTGAGTTAACCTCCTGAAGGGCAAGAATAAGTATGGCAGGAAAAGCTGAAGCTGTCCAGTGCGCTTCAATATGCCCCCTGAAACTTGAAATAAAAAAGAAGGCATAAAATCCAATAAAGATAAATTTTAACGCTTTTTCGAATAAATCAGCGGGTTTTCTTTTTAAGGCGAAAAAAAGTAAAATAGGTGCAATCAGCGGGCCTGCTATTAATAACTGATTATAGAGGTATTTTATAATATTTATGAATTCAAAACCTGAACTCCGGCTGACAAGGTGATACCTGAATGTTGGGAAATGATGGCTGATTTGCCATAACAGATGAGGTATCATGGCTGTTACGGCCACACCAACAGCTATCCAGAAACTTTTCCTTTTGACCAGGCTGATATTGGAAAACCAGACAAAAGCTATTACCAGAATGCCGTGATATTTGCTGTATAACATGCCTGCAGCAGTGAGGCCAATCATTAAAGCCAGAACAATTTTATCATTATTTAAATACTCTTTATATAGATATAGAAACAAAACAGTAAAGAAAACAAGCGGAATATCAGGGATTGACAAAAAACCTGCCACATGGGTATGAAACAACGCTATTGCAGGCACTGTAAATACATATAACCAGGAATGAGCAGGATACATTCTATAAATCAACCCTAATGTAAGTGTGCTGAGAAGGCAAAAAAGCAGCCTCACACCCAATTCATTGTGAAAAAGCAAATAACCTGCTTTAATGAACAGCGCAACCATAGGGGGGTGGTCAAAGTATCCCCATGCCAGATGCCTTGAATACATCCAGTAATATGCTTCATCATGTGCAAGGCCGGTGAAATAGGCTTGCATAAGGTTCACAATCAGCCAGAGTAACAGGAAAATAAAAATTACCCTTTTGTTTTTATTAGTCTGCTTCATGTGAGCTCCATGTGTAATTTGAACTGTTTGGCATAAGAAAATATATTCTTTTTTTTAATGTATCAAGATTTCATATTATCTTCAACGCAATATCACAATAAAATATTTGGCAATGATAAATAAAAGGGCAATAAAAACAAACACTGTACTGTTAATAATCCTGATTATTTCTGTGAAAAGCCTTTCCCAGCAATTTGAATGGGAAGCTGGTTTTTTTGGTTTTTTTGATAACAGAGAGTATTTCAATGAATTTATAATACCACAAACTATCCTTGGTGAAAATATTGCCGCCGAAGCAGGCTTTGTAATTAATAACAACAACCGCTTCAGGGCAGGCCTTAGCTACACGTATGAATGCGGCAGTAAGGGCGATTACCTTTTGCCCGACATGATTATGTATTTTAAAGGCAGCTGGAAACCGGCTACATTTTACATAGGTTCTTTCCCGCGATATGAGTTGGTGGCACATCCCAGAGCGATGTTGACTGATACGTTACTGTACTTCAGGCCAATGGTTGAGGGAATGTACCTCGAACACAGGCGCAGCTGGGGATACCAGAATATCTGGCTCGACTGGACAAGCCGGCAGACAGATACCAAAAGAGAAACATTTCTTGTGGGCGCTTCGGGGTTATTTAATAAAGGTATATTTTTATATCAGCATCACTTTATTATGTATCATTTTGCTGGTCCGGCCATTGATATACCAAACGACCATATCAGAGACAATGGTGGATTGAATGTTATGCCTGGCACCAACCTGAGCAGAATTTCAGGCCTCGACACACTCACTGTTTCATCAGGTTTTCTGATGTCATACGACCGCCTGAGGCATGTATATGAACTGCGTTTTATGTGGGGATGGCTGTCCGATGTGAATATATGTTATAAAGGTTTCGGCTTGCATGGCGTGTATTACCGAGGTGATGGTCAGGTATTGCTTTATGGCGACGGATTTTATAAATCAACTGCTTACGGAAGGGCTGATTTATATTATGAAAGGAAATATCTCGACAGGATTTGGAGCAGACTTGATTTTTCATTCCATTTTTTGCCCGGGAACCTTGATTTTTCAGTAGCCCTTCATATCAGGGCTGGTATTGACGGCAACGTCAGTTTAGACAGAAATAAATTCTCCGAAAAATAACTCTGATCTTTTAACCATGAGTAAAACAAGCAGAATATTGAAAAAATTATTGCAGAATCAGGTATTAATTTTTATTTTTGATTGAGTATCCGCTTTAATTAATTAAAAAACAATTATTATGAAAAAACTTTGTTTATTGGCTGTATTTTTTATTTTAATTACCGGTCAGACCTTGAATGCCCAGAAAATTACTATTTTATCGGGCAGCGTTGATGCTATAAAATCAATTAAAGAGTTTTCACTCGCGTTTGATTATTCCGATATGGGCGTTGGTAGTTTTGATAAAGAAGAAGATTATATTGCCAAAAAGGTGGCTGAATATAATGAAAAAGATCCCGGTAGGGGCGACCGCTGGGCTCAGTCATGGGTTAGCGATAGATCAAGCCGGTTTGAGCCAAAATTTCAGGAGCTGCTCAACAAATATGCAAGTCCCAAAGGATATAAGTTTCATTTAGGAGGTTCATCGGTTAAAAGTAAATTGCTCGTGCATACGACGTGGACTGAACCGGGCTTTAATGTGTATGTCACCAGAAGGCCGGCAATGATAAATGTTATTTTTACATTTTATGATGAAGAGGGAAAGGAATTACTGAAAATTGAAAGCCTGAAGAATCCCGGCACCGGTTTCGGCGGGGCTGATTATGATACAGGAACAAGGATTCAGGAAGCCTATGCAAAATGTGGAAAAGAATTAGGTATCTTCCTGACAAAAAACACCAAATAAAGACTATTCAGAATTTTAGTTGATTAAAGTACCTGATTTCCCTGAAAAAGAAATCAAACACTATGCTGCCTTTGTAAATCTGAGGCCAAAAGCTTTTTTTTGCAAGACGGTTTACTTTTCTTCTTTTAATGACCAATGAAGGCAGGGCTTTAATAAAGCTTATATGGGCTTTGAGAACTGCTTTGCAAAAAGCCATTGAAGTTGTAACGTATATTATTGCCGAGAGCCAGTCGAACATAATCCGTAGGGGTAATATGAAAACGAGTTCATGGCCGGGTTGGTTTTTGCACAGCAGGAAAAGATTATTTCGGTAATTAAGATACAGCTTATGAGCATTATTATTAGGTAATGTGCCACCGCCCACATGATAGATTGTTGATTGTGGTATGCACATTATTTTATACCCAAGCCGCTTAAACCGCCAACACAGGTCAATTTCTTCCATGTGCGCAAAGAAATCACTGTCAAGTTCTCCGGCTTCAAAATAGGCATCGGCCCTTATCAGCATGCATGCGCCTGACGCCCAGAATATTTCAGTCTTCTGGTCATACTGGCCGGTATCTTTCTCAATACTACTCAGGATACGACCCCTGCAAAACGGGTAACCAAAGATGTCGATATATCCGCCAGAGGCACCGGCATATTCAAAGAAATCTTTCTGGCGGAATGATTTTATTTTTGGCATACAGGCCGCAACATTTATGTCGTTTTCCATTTCCTCAATGAGTGGTAAGAGCCATCCGGGAGTTACCTCAACATCAGAATTTAATAATAAATAATATTTTGCTGATATCATGCTGAGCGCTTTGGCATAGCCGGGTGCAAAACCATAGTTGCGGTCAAATGCAATAATCTGAATTTCGGGTTTCAGCGATTCAAGGTAACCAATTGAATCATCGGTTGATCCGTTGTCAACGACAAAAATCTGAGTGTTATTTACTTTTGTATATTCAATAACTTTGGGAAGAAACTCCTTCAGGAAGTTTAATCCGTTCCAGTTTAATATAACCACTGCAATCTTTGTCATCTTGCAATTATTTCTGTTTTTTCATATGGCTTATGTTTCCAGCGTTTATGCGACCATAACCAGAACTCTGGCTTTTGCCTGATTTCAGCTTCAAGTTCATTTACAAAAGCAAGGGTTACCGCATTTTCAGGTAGTCCGGCAACATGGTCAAAAAGCTTTTTAAACCTCACTTCATAAAATCCGCGCTTTACTTTTTCAACATGCATATATACAACAGCCAGGTCGAGCTTTCGTGAAAGTTTTTCTACACCATTAAAAAATGAGGTGGGTTGATTTAAGAAGGTCGTCCAGAACCTGTTTGAGCGTGGTGGTCTTTGGTCGGCTATAAACCATATCAAATAAGGTTTGTGGCTGTTATGAAGCTGCAATGCATTACGGTAAACATTTTCCATGGGTGTTAAAATATTTCCCTTGTATCGGCTTCTGATTTTTTTGAATAACCTGTCCATAGGTTTATTCTGAAGAGGCCTGTATATAACTATTCCTTCCCTTTTAGCAAAATGTGTTAAATTATGATTGAATTCCCAGTTTCCATAATGCCCTGATACTACAGCAAAATTACGCTTCTGGTTATTAAAAGCTTCAATTACTTCAAGATTTATATATCTGAATCTTTTGCTGATTTGCTGCCTTGACATGGTTAACGGCTTAATTGATTCAAGCAGTAAATCACATAAGTGCCGGTAAAATTTTCTTGCAATTTTTCGTATTTCAGCCTCTGATTTCTCGGGAAAAGCATTTCGCAGGTTTTTAAAGACTACTCTTTTTCTGTATGGTATTATGTAATAAGCCAGTACAAACATCAGGTCTGAAATCCTGTAAAGCAGAAAAAAAGGCATTTTTGCAAGAAGCCAGGTCAGTACGAGAACTATGGTATAGGATAAATGTTGCATCAGAATCTGGATTGCTGAATATTCATAAACCGGCTAACATGAGTAAGAAAATCATCGAATACTCTTGCATTGGAGGCAACAATCTCACGATTAAACAAAAAACCAGAATTTCCTTTAAAATCAGATACTTTGCCCCCGGCTTGCTCAATTATCAGTGCGCCAGCAGCTACATCCCATGGGTTAAGATTATATTCATAAAATGCATCATACCGGCCGCAAGCTACATAAGAAAGGTCGGCTGCCGCAGAACCAATCCTTCTGACGCCATGAGAATGGGTAAAAAAATATTTCAGTGATTCCATATAGGGTTCAATACGGTCGAAATTATGAAAAGGGAAACCCGTGGCAATTAACGCATCGGAAGTTTTTTCAACAGATGAAACCTTTATTTCACTGTCATTAAGATAGGCTCTACTTCCTTTCCATGCGTAGAAACATTCATCCATGAACAACTCATAAACTACCCCTATAACAGGCTGATCATTTTCAAGCAAGGCAATGCTTACTGAAACCGGAGGAGCACCATGAATAAAATTGGTAGTGCCGTCGAGCGGATCAATTACCCATATATAGTTTTCTCCTGTTTTTGTTGTTGTGCCTTCTTCAGTAATAAATCCTGCTTCGGGAAGTAAAGCCGAAAGGCTTTTTACTATCCTTTCCTCTGCTCCTTTATCAACAAAGGTGACAAAATTTTGTTTCCCCTTTTTCTGAATCTGGTTTTCTGCAATCTGGTTTAAATATCCCCTGATATATGAACCTGTTTCTTTAGCTATAACAACAACCTCTGAGCACAATTTCCCGTAATCCATATTCGTAATCTTGAGTGCGCTTCAAATATATGAAAAATTATCATTTGCCTTATTCATTAAGAATGTATAGATTTGAAAAAAAACTATGAAACAATATTTACAGGCAAGACCGGACATTGAAAACAGCGATTTTATTTCGTGCATCGATGAGCTTCCCCTTTGGTCAGCTCCATTCGGATTAAGTCTGCTTGAAAAAGTGGAAATGCGCAAAAACATGAATGTGCTTGATATTGGATGTGGTCTGGGATTTCCGCTTATTGAACTTGCACAGAGAATGGGTAATTCATGCAGGCTTACCGGCATTGATCCATGGGAAAAAGCACTTGAAAGGGTTAGGTTAAAAGTTAAACATCTAAAAATTACCAATGTATCAGTTGTTGATGCTAAAGCTGAGAAAATGCCTTTTGAAGAGGGTCATTTCAACCTCATTGTTTCGAATAACGGGCTAAATAACGTTGAAAACATTAAGTCTGCCCTGCAGGAATGCAGCCGGGTTGCGGCGCATAATGCACAATTGGTGCTTACCCAAAATCTGGACGGAACAATGATTGAGTTTTATCATATTTTTGACAAAATATTACAGGACAGGAAATTATATACAGAAACTGCAGCCTTAAGAGAGCATATTTATCAAAAAAGGCGTCCTGTGCATGAAATTTATGAATTGCTTGAAAAAAACAATTTCCATGTCAATGAAGTACAGGAACAATCGTTTTGTCTGCGGTTTCTGGATGCTGAGTCATTTTTTAACCATTCGATGATCAATTACTGGTTTCTGCCATCATGGGCAAAACTTATCAAACCGGAAAAACACGATGAAATATTTGGTGCACTCGAAAAAGAACTTGATATGCTGGCTGCTGAGCAAGGCGGGCTGTCTCTGTCTGTTCCATTCGTTCTTATCAACAGCCATAAGTTGTAACAGATTGCAAGTTACACAGGTTAATTTTTCTTGTCAATATTAAAAGTTCCGTCTAAATTTCAATTTCCCCCTCAAAAACAAAAGCAGCAGGGCCTTCGAGCCAGATGTCAGTGTACCTGCCCATGTGATAGTTAAAATTTACGGTTAGTATGCCACCTGAAGTTTCAATCTGTACCTTGTGGTTACCATCGCCGCCCTTTTTAAGCCAATGTGTTGATATAGAGGCTGCTACAACGCCAGTTCCGCATGAAAGGGTTTCATTTTCCACTCCGCGTTCATAAGTCCTCACATATATTTTATCGCCCAAATCCTGCACAAAATTTACATTTGTTCCCTCATTTCTGAAACGATCACTGTATCTTATTTTTTTTCCCTCATGATATACATCCATTTGTGTTATTTCATTCACAAACTTCACATAATGAGGCGAGCCTGTATTAAGAAAACAGAAATCAGCATTCGCTTCAATATTATTTACGTCATTCATTTTTAACCTCACACGGTCGGGGGCTGTAAGTATGGCCTCATGGATGCCATCAACTGCCCGGAACAGCGTTATATTTTTAATAATATTCAACCTGAATGCAAAGGCAACAATACATCGTCCGCCATTTCCGCACATAGTACTTTCATTCCCATCGGCATTATAATAAACCATTTCAAAATCAGTATTTTCTCTCCCCGGCTGCAACAGCATTAATCCATCGGCGCCTATGCCGAACCGGCGGTGACACAACCTGGCAATTTTTTGCTGGTTAAGTGAAACAACTCTGTTTCTATTGTCAATGATTATAAAATCATTTCCTGTACCGTGGTATTTTGAAAATTTCAGATTCATTAAATAAGGAAGTTAATTTGTGTTAATTGACTGAATATTTATTACAAATGTCATAACTTTGCGAATATAATCCCAAAATTTTTAAAATTTTAAATATTTTGATCAATGAGAACCAGACAGGTTATTATTTCAGCGATTATTGCCGTAATAGGAGGACTGGTAGCCGTATTTGCCTATTCTGCATTAATTGATAACAAGGAGAAAGAGGTTACAGCGCGTATTGAGCAACCTATAGGTTTAGTAAAGTTTAGTGAAGAATCCGGTTTGACCGATTTTACATTTGCAGCTGAACGTTCAGTAAATGCCGTAGTGCATGTTAAAACCCAGACAACCGTTGAATACCGCAATCCCATTTACGAGTTTTTTTATGGAGACCGCTATAAGGGAGAGAAAGAGGAGGTGCTTGGTTTTGGTTCAGGCGTTATTATCTCACCCGATGGATATATTGTCACCAACAACCATGTCATTGAAAACTCACAGAAACTATATGTGACGCTTAATGATAAAAGAGAATTTGAAGCTGAAATGGTGGGAACTGACAGGTCAACTGACCTTGCCGTGATAAAAATTAAAGGGGAAAACCTGCATTTTCTGCCTTATGGTAATTCGGATATTCTGAAAGTGGGTGAGTGGGTGCTGGCAGTTGGTAATCTGGAGATGGGCTTCATTGTTCCTCCGGTGCGTATCCGTGACAACCTTCAGCTGGATGCCAACGGCTACTCGGTCATGCTGAAAGGCGTTAAGATAAACAGCGGATT
>JAJUGM010000054.1 GCA_029268165.1 Bacteroidota bacterium | reverse complement strand
GGATTCAACCGATGGCCTGAAAAGGGGAATGAAGGCAAAGGCCTTGGGCGGGCCGATTATTATGCCTGTTGGCGAGCAAATAAGGGGAAGGTTATTAAATGTGATTGGCAATCCTATTGACGGATTATCAAAGCTTGATAAAACCGGAGGGTACCAGATTCATTCTAATCCTCCCAAATATGAGCAACTTTCAACTGAAACCCAGGTGTTATACACCGGTATAAAAGTTATTGATTTACTTGAGCCTTATTCAAAAGGTGGGAAAATAGGGCTTTTTGGTGGTGCCGGTGTAGGCAAGACAGTTATTATTATGGAGTTGATTAACAATATTGCCAAGAAATATTCAGGACTATCAGTTTTTGCCGGTGTTGGAGAGCGCACAAGGGAGGGTAATGACTTATTGCGTGAAATGATAGAGTCGGGCGTTATCAAATATGGCGAAAAATTTTTAAAAAACATGAAGGAAGGCAACTGGGATTTATCGCTGGTTGATCGGGAAGAACTGAAAAAGTCGCAGGCAACTTTGGTATTTGGCCAGATGAATGAGCCTCCCGGGGCACGTGCAACTGTTGCCCTGTCAGGGCTAACAGTTGCAGAATCATTCCGGGACGGGGATGAGATTAGCGGCGGCAGAGATATTTTATTTTTTGTTGATAACATTTTCAGGTTTACTCAGGCAGGTTCTGAAGTATCGGCACTTCTGGGCAGGATGCCTTCGGCAGTCGGATATCAGCCTACACTGGCAACAGAGATGGGGATGATGCAGGAAAGGATAACCTCGACAAAACGAGGGTCAATAACTTCAGTGCAGGCTATTTATGTTCCTGCTGATGACCTCACCGACCCTGCTCCTGCAACCACATTCTCCCATCTGGATGCAACAACAGTTCTTGACAGAAAAATATCGGAACTTGGGATTTATCCTGCCGTCAATCCGCTTGATTCAACATCACGAATCCTCACCCCAGAAATTGTTGGTAAGGCACATTATGATACGGCCCAGCGGGTTAAAGAAATCCTTCAGCGATATAAAGAACTTCAGGATATTATTGCTATTCTTGGCATGGATGAACTTTCTGAAAAAGATAAGCTGGTGGTACACCGTGCAAGAAGGGTTCAGCGTTTTCTGTCACAACCATTTCATGTAGCCGAACAGTATACAGGAACGCCAGGTGCATGGGTTTCTATTGAAGACACGATAAAAGGTTTCAATATGATACTTGAAGGTGAGGTGGACCAATATCCCGAAGCAGCATTCCACATGGTAGGAACTATAGAAGAAGCTATTGCAAAGGGAGAGAAATTAATTGCACAGTCAAAACAGTAATTAATACATATTGTGACGGTTCAAATTCTTACCCCAGAAAAAACATTATTTTCCGGAAAGGCAAGTCTGGTGAAAGTCCCCGGAAGCAATGGTTCCTTTGAAATATTAAAAAATCATGCCCCTATTATTTCAACACTTGAAAAAGGGCAGATTAAAATTGAAAGTGAGAATAACCAACCTGTATTTTTTGAAATTAATAGCGGAGTTATTGAAGTTCATAAGAATAACGTAACTATTCTGGTAATACCATAACATTCAATTGATTAAGGTAAATTTTCATGATAAGAATTCTTGCCGGTATTTTATTACTTTATTTATTTAAAAATACTTATAGTCAGGAAAAAGTAGCATTTAAATCGGAAGATGGATTAACTGTTACAGCAGACCTTTATTTGAAAGACAGCCGGTTACCATTTATTTTATTATTTCATCAGGATAACTCAAGCAGGGGTGAGTACAGAGAAATTGCGCCCAAACTGTTAAATCTTAATTATAATTGCCTTGCTGTAGATCTGCGTTCGGGTAATAAGATGAATTTTATTGAAAATGAGACCCATTTGGATGCTGTTAATCATAATATTTCGCATCAGATGATTGATGCAATGAGAGATATCAAGGCTGCTATAAAATATGCCAGAGATTTCAATGAACAGAAGGTGATCCTGTTTGGCAGTATTTTTTCTGCATCAATTGCGATGATTGTGGCCAGCGATAATGAAAATGTGCGAGCCGTTGTTGCATTCAGTCCCGGAGAATATATTCTGTCAGGCTACAGTGTTAAAGAAGCATTGAAAGATTTCAACAAAACTTTATTTTTAACGGCAACACAAAAAGAACAAAGTTTTGTCAGGAAGTTGATTGCCGGGATACCGGAAGATAAAGTTACCTTTTTTGTTCCAAAGGAAACCACAGGTATCCAGGGAGCCAAGGCTTTATGGGAGAATTCAGCCGGAAATCAGGAATACTGGATGGCATTACTGATGTTTTTTAAAAAATTAGACAGAGGAGATAAGGACATTGAAAACATTTCCCGATGAAAGTTAAATTTCTTATTATCCGTTTCAGTTCAATAGGTGATATCGTTCTGACCACACCGGTAATACGCTGTATTAAAAAGCAGGTTGAAGGAAGCATTATTCATTACGCCACCAAACAACAGTTTTTACCCGTAATAAAAGCCAATCCATATATTGACAAGATACATTGCCTTAATAATAAATTATCGGATTTAGTTAAAGAACTAAAAGCAGAAAAATTTGATTATATTATTGATTTACACCATAATTTAAGAACTTTCATCATTAAGTCCAGGTTGAAAATATTGGATTTTTCTTACAACAAACTGAATATTGAAAAATGGCTTCTGGTAAATTTCAGAATAAACAGGCTTCCTGACGTTCATATAGTTGACCGTTATTTGCAGACAGTTTCACTTTTTGATGTAATAAATGATAATAAGGGCCTTGATTATTTCATACCTGAAGATGAAAAGCCAGAATTAAGCTTGCTGCCGGGTGATTTCAGGCAAGGTTACATTGCCCTGGTTATAGGAGCAAAGCATAATACAAAAAAACTGCCTTTAAATAAAATAATTAATTTATGTAATTTACTTTTACATCCGGTTGTTTTACTTGGCGGATATGAAGAAAAAGAAACAGGCGAAGCTATTAAAAACAATACAAATACTCTGGTTTATAATGCTTGTGGCAAAATTTCGATAAACCAGTCAGCCTTTCTGATTCAGCAGGCACGCATAGTAATTACCCATGATACCGGTTTAATGCACGTTGCTGCCGCTTTTAAGAAAAAAATAATTTCAATTTGGGGGAATACAGTCCCGGAATTTGGTATGTACCCATATATGCCCGATCCGGCATCACAGATCATTCAGGTTAAAGGGTTACCTTGCAGGCCTTGTTCAAAAATTGGTTATCAATCGTGCCCGAAAAAACATTTCCGGTGTATGAATGAAATTAATGAAAGTGAAATTGCTGTTTTAGCTGAAAAAATTTATTAAATAAAAAAATATAATTAAATTACATAACTTATGTTCATATTAATCGTACATAGGTTAATAAAACCTTGTTTATGCAAAATTCTTTTTTGTATATTTATCAGAAAAAGTAAACCTTAAAAACAATCAAAAAACTAATTTAAAGTTATTTAGTATATTTAATGAATAACTATTAAAAAAATGGTAAGCATAAGAATTTTACTCGGCCTTGTTCCGAAAACAGCAGAATATGAGGCAAAAATAAATGCACTCAGAAGGGAATATCAGGAATTTCTTGAGTTTGGCGAGTCAAAGGAGATGAAAGAATACAGAAAACTTGAGGAAACTATTAATTCACCTGATTTTGCAATCAGGAAAAAGCAAATCATGAATCAGAAATATTCTGAAACACCTGAATATATTATTGAGCAGGAGTATATTATGCTCAAAAAGGATAAAGAAATCAAAAAATATTATACAGTAAAAAATTCAGCAGCACTGAAGGAGTTTATTGCTGCCGGTAAATCGGATATTTTAGACCGTTATAAAAAACTTGAAAAACATTTTCAGTCACCTGAGCCACCAAAGCCGAAAAAATCATCAAAAACTGCTGATGAAGATTTCAATGCAAAAGCTATGTACAATGAATACATGAAATTGCAAAAATCTGATATTATCAAAAAATATTTAGCATTTCAAACCTCAAAATCTTACCAGATATATGAAAGACTGGTGGGTTCGGAAAAAATATCTCGTTTTGAGGACCTGGAAAAGAAAATGAAGTCGGAAGAATTCAGAAAGGTGAAGGAGTATATGTTGTTACCCGGCAAGAAAAAGTATATATTATCAGATGAATTTAAAATGGAGCAACGATATCAGACTTTGAAAAAATCAGAAAAAATCAAGTGGTATTTTTCATTGCAGCATTCGCATAAATTTGACGAGATAAAACGCTGGGAGCCAACTTTTACAGAAGATTTTTCAAAAGGCATAGATAAAAAGAAATGGCTTACGCGTTATTTCTGGGGTGAAGCCCTATTAAAAGACACTTATGCATTAAATAATGAAAAGCAATTGTATACTAACGGTAAGAACCTTGAAATTGTAAACGGGAAGCTCAGGATTGTAACTAAACGCGAAAAGATTCAGGGTAAGGCATGGGATCCTAAAATAGGATTTTTCCCGAAAGAATTTAATTATACCTCGGGTATTATCAGTTCGGGTTCAAGTTTCAGGCAGAAATATGGTTTATTCGAAGCAAAAATTAAATTTAACCGGAATTATCCTGTAAATCATGCTTTCTGGATGGTTTCTGACAAGATGTTACCGCATATTGATGTTGCAAAGTATGCCAAAAGAATGAATTTCGGGAATTACTGGTCTGCTGATACAGACAGGGTTGGGAAAAACTATTCAACTGTCGGGGCAGGAAAATATACAAATGATTTTTATATATATTCGCTTGAATGGACTGAAAACCACCTTATCTGGAAAATCAATGGAATACCGGTAATTAAAGCAATTAAAGGTATTCCTGATACGCCAATGTACCTTAATTTCAGTTCCTTTATTTATAAAGATTTAAATGGCGCTATCCTTCCTGCGAGTATGGAAGTTGAATGGATACGTTGTTACCAGCATGCTGGTGTATAGTCTTTAACTGGAGCTTTCTATCTGATAATGATATTTTCAAGGGTCTTCATGCTGGTTTCAGCCTATACCGGATAGTATCATGAAGAAAGACATACCTGCATTTTTTTCCTATACTTTTTAAAATTAACCACGGTTATTTATAATGACGTATGGCAAACTGATAGGCGTTTTTAAATAATATGTTGTCGACCAGAATTTTTGGAGAATAGCCCATATTATAATGATTAAATTCAGGCCATTCAGTAAACTCATCAATTAATTGTTTCTTAAGTACAGAGAAGTCAGCCGCGGTAATGAAGGCATCCGTAGGATTTATCATACCGTCAAAATCAGTACCCAGTGCAATTTGTTTCCAGATCGACTTTTTATTGTTAACACTAACATTATTAAAATCAAAAACAGCTTTAACAATACCGGTAATATTTTTAAATATTTGTCTTCCCCAATATTTTCGAACTTTTTCCAGGTTGTGCAATTTTGGTTTGTTATCAATTATTTTTTTGCCTGAGAGTATCCGTTGATCAAGATTAAGGCCTATTAGCCCTCCTGACAGATTAATTGCCCGGATTTCGTCGTCGGTTAAATTAAGGCTACAGACATTGAATTCGCTCTGTGAATGATCATATTTATCATCATTATCGGTTTCAATTAATGCGTCATTCAGCGAGGCCCAGCCCGAATATCCCATGTGACTTGCAATAATCGGTATTTTTTCTGATTCAGGTCGATGTCTATTATAATCAGCAATAAATGCAAGATATTCCTGACGTGCGTTGATGCTCATATGCTTGGTATCTATCAGAATGCGGGGTTTATTTACAGATTGTTCATCAAGACTGAGAAGCCTTTTAATAATTTTCCAGCCGTTGTTGTTTATGCCTGTATTCATATTTTCTTCCTGTGACAAGAAGTTGATAAGTTTACGGCTTAACTTGTGGTTACTGTATATGCTTCTTGCATGGCCTGCAAATCCATTATAAAAATGATGGCAAAAGGTTACAAAAAGGGGACGATATGTCCACGATTTCACAAAGTCAATATTTTCAAGAACATTATTGATATCAATGCCATTGGAGATTTCATTGGCATTGCCATAGATAAATGAATGTGCTCCTTCAATAGTGATAATTACTTTCAATGGCTCCTTACTGGTTTTAAGATGTTGACCGTTTTTAATAATTTCAAAAGTATATTTCCCATGTTGTTTTTTACACCTTTTGGATATGAATTCATATTCGTTGTTTAATTCTTTAAAGTAGTTATATTTATTGTTTTGCACCCTGTTGATGTATTTATTTGGAAGATGAGTAAGCATTTGGGCTACAAGGTCGGTAAGAAGGCCATCGCTTAGTGGTTTTTTTGCTTTAAACCAACCCTGTTCAAAAGGATATAATGTTAAAAAAATGAGTTTTGTACCTGATTTATTCAAGGTGATAAAATCAGATTGAGTATATTCAGGGAAAAAGAATCCATTTCGCTGTTTTTTAAGGGGTTTATCGGTAAACCAGACAGAACCTTCAGGGTCGTTTTTATTCACACTATAAATGGCATAAGGTCTTAACGTTGCATGGCAATGAACATCTGAAAAACGGTTCATAATGAAATAGCATTAAAACGGTTTTAACTATAAAATAATTTGCAAAATAATAATTTTCGGTGTTAAAAGCAGAAAGTATTATTGAAATTTTGTTAAATACTTGTTTTGCATTAATTAATCGAGGGGCTAAAGAGGATATATAGGAACCATGGTTTTTGAGACATCATTACAAGAACAAGCGGGATCAATAGTGGAGAATAGGGGAGTCGAACCCCTGACCTTCCCGATGGTCATCGGGACGCTCTATCCGTGGATAAGGCGGGAGATAAACTCATGGCTTTTTCTGCTTTTAATAAAATATTCTCTTTTTTGAGCCAGGGAGCGGGAGGTGAAAGATTCTGTATATAAGAGGGTCCAGGGTTTGCCGGCTTTAGTAGATCGGTTTCTGCCCTGATTGTGACGCAAAATGCGGTCATGGAGATTTTGTGTAATACCCGTATAATATTTATTCAGGAATGGGCTAAAGAGGATATATAGGAACCATGGTTTTTTTGAGACATCATTACAAGAACAAGCGGGATCAATAGTGGAGAATAGGGGAGTCGAACCCCTGACCTATTGCATGCCATGCAATCGCTCTAGCCAACTGAGCTAATTCCCCAAATAGAAAGAGCGCAAACTTTAAGGAATAAAGCAGTTAACATGAGAAAAATCCCTGACCTTCCCGATGGTCATCGGGACGCTCTAGCCAACTGAGCTAATTCCCCGGAAAGCAAAGAGCAAACAAAACTGAGCACAAAAATATAAAATTAATCGGTAATTCAGTAAATAAAAATTATTATGTAAAATTTATTTTTTCATCATGTGAATTGTTTGTTAATATCTGAATAATCCATATCTTTGCATTTTAAAATATTTGTTTAAATATGGAACTGAAAAAATCACCAAAAGCTGACCTGGAAAGAAAAAGGTTTATTTTTCTGGAGCTGGGGTTAGTGATTGTGCTGGCAATAACACTTATTGCATTTGAATGGACTACACGTTCCACTGAGGCATCAGAAATTCAGATAGCCCTGGAGGATGTTGGAGATGAGGAACAAATGCCTATCACAAGGCAACAGGATCAGCCTCCTCCGCCACCTCAGACACAGGTGGTTGTTGAACTTAATATCGTTGATAATGATGTTAAGCTTGATGATCAGCTTCAACTACAGAACCAGGAAGCTAAAGATAATATGGCTCTGGATATTGTAGCCTATACGCCAACAGAAACCAAGGAAGAAGTTGTGGAGGAAGTATTTGTTATTGTTGAAGATATGCCAAAATTTCAGGGAGGCGACCAGAATACTTTCCGGAACTGGATACAACAGAATCTCAGGTATCCCGAGATAGCACAGGAAAACGGCATAAGCGGTAAGGTTTATGTTCAATTTGCTGTAAATTCCAAAGGCGAAGTTGTTGATGTTAAAGTAGTAAGAGGTGTTGATCCTTCACTTGATAAAGAAGCCGTACGGGTAGTATCATCTTCCCCGAAATGGGAACCCGGTAAACAGAGAGGTAAACCAGTGAAGGTTCAGTTTACTTTTCCAATCGTATTCGTTTTGCAATAATTATTTAAATAACTAATAAAACCCTGATCTTACCGGTCAGGGTTTTTTTGTCTTTTTTTTATTTTTTCAGTTTAAATTATTAACTTCCCTATAGCAATTAATTTCGTTTTACTTCTCAAAAGTATGCTTATGAAAAAGAAATATTATGTTTTTCTTTTTATTTTAATTTTGCTGGTGCAGTGTTCCTCTTCCGAAAAGCTTTTAAGAAAAGGTAACTACGATGCTTTGATTAACAAGTCAGTTAAAAATCTTATTAAAGATCCTTCAAGCGAAGAAGATGCCATTATGCTCGACAAAGCATATAATCTGGCCAACCAGAGAGATCTTGACAGGATAAATTATCTCCGAATCGAAAATAATCCACAGTCATATGAAGAGATTTATAATCTTTATTCTATTTTAAACAACCGTCAGACAATTGTCATGAAAGTGTTGCCGTTAAAAATAGGCGGGCGTACCATTCAGTATGAAAATGTTGATTATAATAGTTTAATGGCTGAGGCTAAAACAAATGCTGCTGATTATTTTTATCAGAATGCCAAACGTTTAATGAATAATAATACTAAAGAGTCCTATCGTCAGGCTTATAATGAATTTCTTAAAGCTAAAAATTACAGGGGCAGCGCTTATCCGGATATTGATAACCTGATAAATGAGTCAAGATATTTAGGAATTAGCCAGGTGCTTTTAGGTGTAATCAATAACACTATTTATAAACTACCTGATGAATTTCTGGAAAATCTGATTACACTTGATACACGGGAATTTAACAGTAACTGGGTTGAATATCATCTGAGACGAATTGACAGAAACACTCAATATGATTATTATGTTGATATTGTGCTGCAGACTATTGAAATATCACCGGATATTACAAATCAGAAAGATCGCATTGAAAAGAAAACCATAGACGATGGCTATAGTTATGCGCTTGATTCAAGGGGTAATGTGATGAAAGACAGCCTGGGCAATGATATTAAAATCAAGAAATATAAAGACATCAGCTGTACTATTATTGAAACCCACAAAGAAAAGCACTGTACCATAAAAGGCGATCTTGAAATCGTATCAGTCAATCCAAGTCAGCTGTTAAAAAAGGTGCCGGTGGCAGCCTCATCACATTTTAATCATGTTTCAGCAAGGGCTATAGGTGATTTAAATGCGCTGAGTCCCGATTCCAAAAGACTGCTGGAAATAAAACCTTTGCCTTTCCCTGATGATTTCAGCATGATAAGCGATTGTGCAGAAACATTAAAAATGGCCATTCATGATGCTTTAATAAATAACCATACAGTAATCAGATAAAGATGATTTTCTTTTATTAATTGCCCGATAGTAAAAATTTTATTTTGAAGCCATTTGCATTAACTTTGCAAGCCTTTTATGGGTCGAAACGATAATATGACTGGATTTGATACGTTAAAACAACCGGAACGAGCTATACTTGTAGGCATTGTTAATGAGGATCACGATTTTGAAAAAGTTTCGGAGTTTTTAGAAGAACTTGCTTTTTTGGCTAAAACTGCAGGAGCTATCCCTGATAAACGTTTTATCCAGAAACTTAATAAACCTGTAAGCAGTACATTTATTGGAAAGGGGAAACTGGAAGAAATCAGAAATTATGTTCAGCATCATGAAATTGATTTTGCCATTTTTGATGACGAACTTTCGCCGAGCCAATTAAGAAATATTGAAAATGAGCTGAGAGTTCGTGTGCTTGACCGTACCAATCTTATTCTTGATATTTTTGCCAGCAGGGCAAAAACGGCCTATGCAAAAACACAGGTAGAACTGGCCCAGTATGAATATCTTTTGCCACGGCTGTCGGGGATGTGGACTCACCTCGAGCGCCAACGGGGAGGAATTGGACTGCGCGGGCCTGGTGAAACCGAAATTGAAACAGACAGGCGTATCATCAGAGATAAAATCGCCCATTTGAAAAAGCATTTGGAAAAGATCGATCGACAGATGATTACTCAAAGGAAGCACAGAGGTAAACTGGTTCGGGTTTCATTAGTTGGCTATACTAATGTTGGCAAATCTACCATAATGAATCTTTTAAGTAAATCAGATGTGTTTGCAGAAAATAAACTTTTTGCCACCCTCGATACAACGGTAAGAAAAATAGTATTAGGAAATTTGCCGTTTTTGATAAGTGATACTGTAGGATTTATCAGAAAGTTGCCACATCACCTGGTTAAATCATTTAAGTCAACTCTTGATGAAGTTCGTGAAGCGGATATTCTGATGCATATAGTTGACATTTCACATGCAGGGTTTGAGGAGCAAATAAATATTGTTAACCATACATTACATGAAATAAGGGCAATCAATAAACCAATTATTATGGTATTTAATAAGATTGATGCCTATCAATATGAACAAAAAGAAGAGGATGATTTAACCCCGAAAACGAAAAAGAATATTTCGCTTGAAGAGTTAAAAAACAGCTGGATTGCCAAAAACAATTCTCCCTGCTTATTCATATCAGCACTTAAAAAAACAAACATTGAAGAATTAAGAAAGGTATTATATGATATAGTCAAGCAGATTCACATTACACGATATCCTTACGATGACTTTTTGTTCTGATCAGATAAACTTTTTACTTACCAGATACTCGGCAATTTGTATAGCATTTGTTGCTGCTCCCTTTCTTAAGTTATCGGCTACTACCCACATATTAAGCGTTTTGGGTTGCGTCTCGTCACGCCTGATACGACCTACAAAAACTTCATCACGATTATGCGAATTGATAGGCATGGGATAAATATTATTCTTAGGATCATCCATAACAATGACACCTGGTGTATCTTCAAGTATTTTCCGGACGTATGATAATTCAAATTCTTTTTCGAATTCTACATTTATTGATTCAGAATGGCCTCCGATAACAGGAATCCTGACAGTTGTTGCTGTGACCTTAATACTTTCATCTCCCATAATTTTCTTTGTTTCGTTAACCATTTTCATTTCTTCTTTAGTATAACCGTTATCAAGAAAAACATCAATATGTGGCAAAGCGTTCATATCAATTTTGTAAGGATATGCCATCGGACCCGAAATACCCTGACGCTCATTCATTAGCTGGTCAACTGCTTTTTTACCTGTACCTGTTACTGACTGATAAGTTGAAACCACAACACGTTTAACCTTATATGCTTTGTGCAGTCCAACCAAAGCTACAACCATCTGTATGGTTGAGCAATTTGGGTTTGCTATAATTTTATCATCTGCAGTTAATACATGGGCATTAACTTCAGGAACCACAAGTTTTATATGCGGTTCCATTCTCCAAGCTGAAGAATTATCAACAACAGTTGTCCCTGCTTCTGCAAATTTCGGAGCCCACGTTTTGGAAGTGCCTGCACCTGCTGAAAATATTGCCAGCTGAGGCCTTAATGCAACTGCTTCTTCTGCTGAAACTACAGTGTATTCTTTGCTTTTGAATGTAATTTTTTTACCAACTGATTTTTCTGAAGCAACCGGAATCAACTCAGATACAGGAAAATTTCTTTCTGCAAGCACTTTTAACATTTCTGAGCCAACAAGTCCTGTGGCTCCTACAACTGCAACTCTCATAAAGTGTAATAAATAGTTAATAACTGATTTTTAATTTTTTATTATATTGCTTATCTAGCTTAGTGGCAAAATTCGAAAAAAAAATGAATTATGAAATATCTTACCGTTATTTTTCTGCTTTTTCCGAAAATAATTTTTTCACAGGTAAAAGTTACATTTGAAGAAGGAAATCTGAATAACTGGCAACAATTTCCCCAGTCTCATTGGTCATTAACTACTTCGGACGCTTTAGAAGGAATATATTCACTGCATCATACTTTTGACAATGATGAAGCTGGCACTGACAGAATTTCTTATTTGCATAACCCTTTATACCTTGACTCAGTAAATTGCAGCTGGCAATTTTCGTTAAAATATGATTACATGCCATCATCAGCAAATAACTGGGCGATTTTTATTACCGCTGACAGGCAGGCAAGATATATGCATCCCGACAGTAATATAAATGCTTATATTCTTGGTGTTAATATTACAGGCTCGGACGATTTGCTGAAACTTT
>JAJUGM010000053.1 GCA_029268165.1 Bacteroidota bacterium | reverse complement strand
GAATCAAAACCCGAACCCGCATTAACAGGATACTGAGCAATTACGGCATGGCTACCGAAACGTTCTTTTATAGATTCAATGGTTTTTTCCCAGTTTACTTTCTCATGGTCAAGATGATTTACAACGAAAATAATAGGTTTTGAAGCCTTTGAAAGATAACGCCCATGCACCTCAGCTCCCACTTCAACTCCATTCTGGGCATTAATAACCATGAGAGCAGTATCTGACACCGGCAGCGATGATACAACGCCCCCGATAAAATCATCCAGACCGGGGGCATCTAATATATTAATTTTATGGTCATTATAATCTGTGTACAACAGCGATGAGTAAACCGAACAGGTGTTATTCTGTTCAATTTCCTTAAAATCAGAAACCGTGTTTTTACTTTCAACTTCGCCCCGCCTTTCAATTACTCCGCCTTCAAAAAGCATAGCCTCTGCAAGGGTGGTTTTGCCTGATCCTGAATTGCCAACAAGCACTATATTTCTGATCTGATTTGTAGAATATGATTTCATGTCAAAAAGTTATAAACAAATTATTATTAATAGTTTATATAAAAAATGCCTCTGAAAAAGACTTGCAAAAATAACATTTTTTTCATAAGTAGCAAGAAAGGTTGGACATGCTTTAAAAATCAATATTTTTTTGTATATTTATATAATTGCTTGAATATATTTTATTGCATGCGTATTTCTTTTTCCATCCTGCTGCTGCTATTCATGCCGTTGTTGCATGCCCAATTCGGCGAACTGAGGTTTCAGCATATTAACACTAAAAACGGCCTTTCAAATAATATTATCCGCTGTATAACACAGGATCATCTGGGCTATATATGGATAGGAACCGAAGACGGATTAAATCATTTTGACGGATATTCCAACAAAGTATTCAAGAAAGTATTGGGTGATACAACCAGTCTGGCTGATAACATGATTTACAGTATTTACAAGGATACACGTTATAATATATGGGTAGGAACACAAACCGGACTTTGTTTATATAATGAGAACAAGGATAATTTCAAAACCTACATCCTTGACAGGGCTCAGTATCATATTAACACTGCTAACCGGGTCACAGGTATTAATGAAGATGCCCAAGGCAATTTGTATGTGGCTGCTGAACTTGGATACCTTTACATACTGAACAGACAAACAGGAAATTTTAAAAAAGACACACATAATTTTAAAAGTATCAGAGATTTTATTATTGACCGTCAGGGGAATTTCTGGCTGGGTGGATATGAAGGCCTTTACAGATACAACAGGTCATCAGGCGAACTTAAATACTGGGAATATTTTACTTATAATAACAAACGCTATTCGGTGCGTGATGTAAATACTATTTTTGAAGAGGGTGATACAATATGGATTGGTACCATAAAAGGCAGAATATTTCATATGATGAAATCAACTTTTGAAATCCGCCCGTTTAAATTTAACCTTGACAGCAGCTATTTTATATATGACATTTTTAAAAGCAGAAAGGGATTATTTTATTTTTCAACGGCCAATGGTTTATATTTATACAGTAAATACGCTGACCGTATTGTTTCATACCAGCATCAGCCCTTTGATCAGCACGGAATTAGCGGGCATGGGGTTACCCTTGCCTATGAGGACATGCAGGGAAATATATGGCTGGGGACTTACCAGGGAGGAGTTGATCTTGCAGTTTCAAGCAAAGCGTTCAGAAATTACAATCAGTTTAGTCGTGGATTCAGCCTTGATGTCATTAATATAAGAGCAATAACTGAGGATAGCAAGGGATGTCTATGGCTGGGCTCATTTGATAAAGGAATTAATGTTATCAATCCAAAGACTGGTGAAAAGCAGCTATTTTTACCTGATGAAAAGAATCCTTTCTCATTGCCCTTTGGCACAGTTTTTACCATTTTTGAGGATAGCAGAAAGAATATCTGGATAGGTACATACCTTGGATATTTGCAAAGATATGACCCTCAGACCCGATCATTCATATCTTATCCGTTTTATCCCTCTAAGAACGAGGCAAGTGAGGGCCGCGACATCCGTTCGATTATTGAAGACAAAAATGGTAATTTATGGCTGGTAGTTCACAGTCGGGGAATGAGTAAATTTGACCCGCATACCGGAACATTTAAACATTACAGGCGCGATTATTCCAATATAGATAATTCTATCGCTGACGACTGGGCTTTTCAGTTGCTCTATGACCATGAAGGAATTATTTGGGTTGCCACACCTTCGGGGTTGTCAAAATTTAATCCACAAACCGAACAGTTCAGGAATTACTATCATAACCCCGCTGATTCAAATAGTTTGTGCCACAATTTTATCAATGTGCTTTTTGAGGATTCAAATAATAATTTATGGATTGGCACCTCTTTTGGTCTCGACCTCTTTATCAGAAAAAGTGAAAAGTTCCACCATTTTTATGTTAAAGATGGCTTGCCAAGTGTTCAGATAAAAAGTATTCTGGAACATAGACCCGGCGAATTATGGATCAGCACCAGCAATGGATTATCACGGATGAGATACAGGCAGGATACAGTCAGAGATAACATTTTTGCCACTTTCAGAAATTATAACACTTCAGATAATTTACAGGATAATTTTTTCTGGGAACGTTCTGCAGTAAAGACGAAAGATGGTCTGTTAGCTTTTGGTTGTGAAAAAGGTTTGATTATGTTTCATCCTGATGAGATTCATGATAACACTGATATCCCAATGGTATACATAACTGGTTTGAGGCTTTTTAATGAGTCTGTGAAAATAGGAGAATATGATTCATTGCTGAGACAAAATGTCAGATTAACATCAGAAATTAAATTTAACCGCCATCAAAACTATTTTACTATTGAATATGTTGCTATTAATTATGTTTCCAACGAGAACAATCAGTATGCCTATATGCTTGAGGGCTTTGACAAGGATTGGATACAAGTAGGGAATAAACGCGAAGCATCATATACCAATCTTAATCCCGGAAGGTATGTTTTCAGGGTAAAGGCTTCAAATAATGACGGTTATTGGAATGAAGAGGGAGCCTCAATTAAAATATTTATCAAACCTGCTTTTACTGATACTATATGGTTCAGATTTTTTATTTTAATTGGAATAGCGTCTCTTATATTGTTTTTCTATTATTACAGGGTAAGCATTTTGAAGACACAGAATATATTACTTGAGCAGAATGTTGAGAAAAGAACAGAGCAATTGACAAAAGCCAACCTTGAACTTGAGGAAAAAAACAAACGCATTCTTGCCCAAAACGAGGAAATAATGAAGCAAAATCTGGAAATATATAACAAAAACGAGGAAATCAACAAACAAAAACTTTTACTTGAAAAGCAAAAATATGAAGTAGAAAAGGCATACGAAGAATTGACCCTTTACCGGGATAGACTCGAGGAGATAGTTGAGGAAAGAACCCGTGAACTAATGGAGGCTAAAGAAAAAGCTGAGGAATCAGACCGGCTGAAATCATCGTTTCTGGCCAATTTGTCACATGAAATCCGCACTCCGCTGAATTCCATCATTGGCTTTAGCAGTTTGATTTTTAATGAGGAAATCTCTGATGAAGAGCGTAAAAATTATCAGTCAATCATTGAAAGCAGCAGTGTTACCTTACTTAATCTGATTAACGATATTATTGACATTTCAAAAATTGAGGCAAGAAAGCTTGAAATCCTGATCACGGAAGTACCGCTTGCCAAAGTCTTTAATAATCTGAAACAGATTTACACGTTTGAAATACAGAAACACCAGTTATTTGCAACCAAACAACTTGAGTTCAGGGTAAATATTGACAGAAATATTCAGTCGCTGGTGATTCCGACAGATGAAATCAGGCTTAATCAGATACTATCAAATCTCATCAATAACGCAATTAAGTTTACACAAAAAGGCTATATTGAAGTTGGCTGCAGGTTTATAGCCGAGAACGAAACGCTGGAATTTTTTGTGAAAGATACAGGGGTGGGGATTAAGAAAGAATATCATGAAATTATTTTTGACCGTTTCAGGAAGGTGGAGGATGATAAAAATACGATATACAGAGGGGCCGGATTGGGACTGGCCATTTCACGCCAGTTAGTAAAACTTCTGGGTGGTGATATCTGGGTTGAATCCGAACCTGGCAAAGGATCTGTTTTTTATTTCAGCCTTCCGGTTAAAATAGCAAAACAACCTGTTCACGAGGCTGCAGGAAAAACACAGGCCAGGTCATACCCATCATTGAATGATAAGGTAATACTGGTTGCCGAAGATGATTATTCAAATTATTTGTATATAGAAAAATTGCTGAATAAGACAGGAGCTAAAGTCTTTCATGCAGCCGATGGTTTTGAGGCAGTGGAATTAATTGAAAAAAATCCGGGAATCAATCTGGTATTAATGGATATCAAAATGCCTGGTATGAATGGCACTGATGCCCTTAAAAAAATACGTGAACATTTTACACAGATGCCTGTGATTGCTCAAACCGCTTATGTGCTGACAGAAGAAATAAAAAAATTTTATGAGGCCGGGTTTAATGATTATATCTCAAAACCGATTAAACCTGATGATTTCTATTCTTTGTTAAACAAATACTTAGCCTGATTAAACTTTTTGCCTTCCTGATCAGGATATCCAGCGGACAAAACTTATATCCTGCCTGTGCGCTAAAAGCTCGTTTTTGGGGAAAAGACGTATACCATAAGTAAAAGTACCGGGTTGTGATACTTTAATTTGCGTTGTGTAAGTAGCTTTATCACCAACAGACTCGATTAAAGTAAATTCGTGTGTTGATACCAAACGTTCGCCGTTTTCGGTTATTACCATTTCCACGCCAACTTCATTGGCTGCAATTTCGTTCAGGTCGAGAACAACTTTGCCTTCATAAACCTGGTTAATATCAAGTATTTCAGTGTTTTTATTAAAAAGATTTACTTCCAGAACATTAATATTATTCCATGATTTGGCTAAACGTTTTTTCCATGAGGCTATCTTTTTTGTCAGTTCGAAATCATCCTGCTGGAATAGCTGAGTGCGTTCATAGAGTTTCAGGTAATAACGCTGCATGTAATCATTGATCATACGTGCAGTGGTGAAGCGGGGAGCTATCTTTACAAATGAATTTTTAATCATTCTGATCCATTCTGTAGGAATTCCGTGAGGGTTTCTGTTGTAAAATGCCGGAATTACTTCTTGTTCAAGAATTGTGTAAATAATTTCAGCGTCGAGATCATCCTGCATATTAGGATCATCATAGGCTGTTTCGTTTGTAAGCGCCCAGCCTGCATCAGGATGATATCCTTCAACCCACCATCCGTCAAGGACACTCAGATGCAGAGTGCCGTTGAGTACAGCTTTTTCGCCGCTTGTGCCTGATGCTTCGAGCGTCCGGATAGGTGTGTTGAGCCAAAGGTCAGCTCCCTGCACCATTATTCTGGCAAGATTCATGTCATAATTCTGCAAAAAGATTATTTTACCCAGAAATTCAGGACGTTTTGAGAAATCAAAAATAAGCTTGATTAAATCTTGTCCTGCTTTATCATTTGGATGCGCTTTGCCGGCAAAAATGAATTGCACGGGTTTTCCGGGTATATTCATAATTTTTGCCAGTCTTTCAGGGTTTCTGAACAGCAGGTGAGCTCTTTTGTAAGTGGCAAAGCGACGGGCAAAACATATTGTGAGAGAGTTTTCAGATAGCGTGTTATTGATGGCAACAATCTGCCGCGGATCTTCATGCCGTCTTATCCAGTTTTCCTTGAATCGTTCCCTTATGGCGTTGATAAACTTTTTTCTCAGAGATTGTTTAACCTGCCATATCAAGTCATCGGGCATTTCCTCAATTTTTGTCCATCTGTCGAATTCAATTAAATTCTGGTCAAATTCTTTACCAAGGTATTCCGCAAAAAGCTTTTTCCATTCTTTTGCTGTCCATGTGGCATAGTGCACCCCGTTGGTAACATAGCTGATATGCAGTTCCTCAGGAAGGTAACCCGGCCAAAGCTTGGCAAACATCTCTTGTGTTACGGTGCCGTGCAACATACTGACACCATTAACTTCCTGGGCAAGATGGGCGGCAAGAATGCTCATGTTGAATTTTTCGTCCCAGCTGTTTGGAGTTGTACGGCCAATAGCCATCAGCTCATTCCAGCTTATATGCAGCCTCTCTGGATAATGGCCGATATACCTGCGCAGCAATTCTTCATCAAAGGCATCGTGGCCTGCAGGTACCGGTGTATGGGTAGTAAAGAGTGTTGAGGATCTAACAATCTCGCGTGCTTCAGCAAATGTAAGATTCTGCAGTTGTATGTATTTGCGCATACGTTCAAGTCCTATAAAGGCACTATGTCCTTCGTTGCTATGATAAAGGTCAGGATGAATACCCAGTAAATCAAGTGCCCTTATACCCCCTATGCCAAGAAGCAGTTCCTGTTTTAACCTGTTCTCATTGCTGCCACCGTATAAATGGTGTGTCACTGACCTATCCTCCTCAATGTTGGCATCAAAATCAGTATCAAGAAGGAATAATTTATTACGCCCGATAGCCAGTTCCCAAATACGCGCATACATTGGCCTTCCGGGTAAAACAACTGAGATGGTTTTAAAATGTCCGTTTTCATCTTTTACCGGCTTTATGGGTAATTTTGAAAAATGTTGAAAATCATAAACGCTTTGTTGTTCGCCACGTGTAGTGATTTGTTGTGTGAAATATCCGTAGCGGTATAGCAATCCTACTGCCACAATATTAATCTTACGGTCGCTGGCTTCTTTTATATAATCACCGGCCAAAATACCAAGGCCTCCTGAATAAATCTTCAGCGAATTATGCAATCCGTATTCCATGCTGAAATAGGCAATACATGGCTTAACAGTTGAAACATCTTCCTTCAAATAATCAGTGAATCTCTTATAAACATGTTTGACACGGTCGGTATATTTTTTGTCGCGGGCCAGAGATTCAAGTCTCTCGTAACTTATCTGTTCAAATAATATAAAAGGATTCTGGTCACATTTATTCCAGATTTCCGGATCGATGGTTTCAAGTAACTCCTGTGCCTCGTTATCCCATGTCCACCAAAGGTTCTGAATTATGTCATGTAAGGGAGCAAGAGGTTCAGGTAGTGATGATTTCACAATAATGCGCTTCCACACAGGTTCATTCACAGCCGGTATGACGTATTCATGAACAAGCTCACTGGGTTTTTCCTCAATTTCAACAAAACGGTCTTTTCTGCCGGCTACCTGCTGAAGGGCAATATCATATGCCTGATGATAATACGAAATCAGGCTCTTCCAAAGTGCAATTCGTGATACTTCAAATGCGCATTCACGCGCCTTTACCATTTCGTCGGGCGCCATATTGCACTTATAACATATCGATTCCATGATATGAGCAACCACTTCTGAGTCGTTATCGTCTGAGCGGTTAATTACGTCGACGCATTTAACAGAAGGCGAACAGTTCTTGTTTACCCAAAGTCCGAAACCCGCAAGCGTTGTGGTAATAGTGGGAACCGAAAAAGCAAGACTTTCCAAAGGCGTATATCCCCATGGTTCGTAGTAAGATGCAAATACCGTAAGGTCTAATCCAATAAGCAGGTCGTAATAAGGCATGTTGAAAATGCCATCATTTCCGTTAAGGTATGATGGAACAAACAACACTTTCACATGGTCTTCAGGCTTATTTTCAAGGCCTGCTTTTTTGATTCGGTTTAAGATTGCATCCCAGTCAGCATCATGTAAATTATGAGTAAGGTACCGTGAATAGTTTCCATCGTTATCCGTATCGTTAGACTGTTGCTGTAAAATATCTTTACGCGGGCCGTAATGATTGGCTGGTATAAGAATGTATGCCAGAATGGGTCTTTTTAATTTATCTGATTTATTGAGCATACCCAGGGCATCGATAAACAAATCTATGCCTTTGTTCCGAAATTCATAACGGCCACTTGTGGCAATGAGGAATGTATTTTTATTGAAACTGTAACTGAGCACCTTGCCGGCTATCTCAAAGAGTTTTTCTCTTGCCTCCTCACGTTTCTGTCCGAATTTTTCCTTTGCAGGCACAAAAGTGTCTTCAAAACCATTAGGGGTAATTACGTCAACATGTTTTTGCAAAAAGTGCATGCATTCTTTTGCAGTAATTTCGCTAACTGTGGTAAATGCATCGGCCTGTTGTGCAGAAAGCTTTTCTAAGGAATGTTTTGAAATGACGTTAAATTCTTTAGCTATCTCATCAGCATCGTATGTGTCGAGATATTTATACAAAGGCCGGTTATGGCCGGCAAGACAGCGGCCTATTACTGTTGCGTGTGTGGTAAAAAGATTTCCTACCTGAGGTAATTTCTGCTTTAAATATAAAAGGCCAGTACCAGTCATCCATTCATGAAAATGCGCTATAATTCTGTCTTTTGTAGTAAGGTGAAATTTGATAAAACTCTCGATAACTTTACCCGCCATATATCCGAAGAGCGCAGGTTCAATATAATCCCACTGGCCCGAAAGAGAATCAAGCTTGTATTGTTCCCATAATTCAAAGAATATTTTATCTTTCTGTGCAAAAGAACCTGAAAAATTAATAATAATAGCCACCGGATAACCACTGATATTCCATCTTCCGGTTTTAATAAATAACCCTTCTGATTCAGCATGCCTCTTCCATGAACTGAACAGTTGCGGATCTTCAATAAATTCATGATTTCCTGATTCATCTTTTATCAGATCAGGGCCTATTACAATATAATTGTTTTTTAATTCGCTTACCAGTGATAATGCTTTTGTGGCGATAACCGTGTGAATTCCTCCCACCTTGTTGCATACTTCCCAGCTTACTTCAAATATATAATCCGGTGTTAAATGAATCTTCATTATATAAAATATTGATTATCAATATAATAATCTCATTGTTTATTATCCGCAATGAAATAAAATTTTCGGATAATTGCAAACAAATAGGGTTTATTTATTTTTTTTGGTTTTAGCTTTTTTCTTAAGCTTTGATTCAGAAGCCGATAATTTTTTGGTGTTGTTTGTTGCAGATATTCTGGCTTTTGTACCCGACTTTTTAACGGTTCTACTTACAGTATCTATTTTTGTTTTGCTTGATTTCAGACGCTTTAGTTCATTTTCGTATTTTCTTATCATTTCATCTTTTTCATTAATAATTTTTGTGAGGTTCATCAGATCATGATCTGTAGTGCTTTCGGGCACCAGTGCATTCAGTCTGATAGTAAAATCACTCAGTATGTTCATATAGTTTATGTATGCGTCATAGGGGGAGTCGTAAGGGTTAAAGTAAGCATGTATTTCACCATCAGAGAAAAATTTGGTTGACATGTAATATAAATGATCGCTTGATTGCAGATATTTAAAATCTTTCTGAATGCGTTGATCGGTACAACGATTTACTTTATCGGTAAGAGAATACAAACGGTTAAATGCATCTCTTTGCAGGTCGTTTCCAAGCCAGGCAGTAAGGTCTCTTTCCTCATCGGCCCATGAAATGGGGTAGGGGACATTGATGGCTGATACAGGCTGAAGGTTTTGTGCTATTTCGCTTGGTGTACCGAATGTAAAATTTGAATTACGGAATACGCATCCGGGTAAGGCTTTAAGGAAATCAAAGATGCCTGATTCAAGCCATTGATGCTCACCAAATGTTTCATAGTCAATAAAAATATTTATGGTTTCTTCCTTTTTGTCAACCTTGTTTAGCCAAGAAACAAATTTTTCTGCTGTCAGGGGAAATTCAGACCATGCCCTGTTGCTGAACCGGAAGGCAATATCGTCGCTAAGTCTGAAATTACGCAGTAATACTTTCAGGCGGGGATTAATTGCATTGCAGTATAAATAATTGGGGCTTTTCCATCCCAGAACATGTTTGGCTCCTTCAGTAAGAATTGCTGTAAAACCCATATCAGCCACATCGGCTCCAATCTGGTCGGAATACACAAGCTCAGTATTTCTGAATACGGCAGGTTCATAATCGAAGTATGATTTTATCTTTTGCCTGTGTTCATCAACCTGTCTCACGAACTCATTCTTGTCTTTAAGTGAAGCGAGGGAGTGGGAATAAGTTTCTGCAAGAAATTCAACACAACCGGTTTGTGCAAGTTTTCTGAAACTCTCAAGAACATCGGGTGCATAAAGCTCAAACTGGTCGAGGGCAATACCCGAAATAGAAAAAGCTACTTTAAAGTCACAACCGTACTCTTTGATTATTTTCAGCAGTACTTTGTTGGCAATAAGGTAGCTACGGTCAGCCACTCTTCTCATAATCGACTCGTTCATGTAATCATCATAATAATAGTGATCGTTTCCGATGTTAAAAAACCGGTACCTTTTAAGCCTGAACGGCTGATGAATCTGAAAATACAAGCAAATTGTCCTCATGCTCAATTGATTAAATAGTTTAGGTTAATGAATAATATATTTCTTTAACTTTTGATGCAGCTTTTTCCCATTTCAGGTTATCAACTTCATCTTTAACATTATTACGTAACATGGTAGAAAGTCCGTCATATTTCAAAATTCCGTAAATTGCATCGGCCATGGCATGGATATCCCAGAAGTCGACTTTTATGGCATGCTGGAGAATTTCAGAAACACCTGATTGCCTTGATATAATTACCGGAACATTTGATTGCATGGCCTCGAGAGGAGATATGCCAAAAGGTTCAGATACTGAAGGCATAACATAGACGTCACTGAGTGAAAACAGCTGAAAAACATCTTCGCCTTTAAGGAAGCCCGTAAAATGAAACCTGTCACCCATATGCAAGGCGGCAACCCTGTGAATAATGTGTCTGAGCATATCGCCGCTGCCGGCCATCACAAACCTTACGTTTTTCATCTTTTGTAGGACCAGGTGGGCAGCTTCAACAAAGTATTCAGGTCCTTTTTGCAAAGTAACACGGCCCAGAAAAGTAACAATTTTATCATTTATGCTTTTCTCACGCTTAATCATTTCGCGGTTTTCAATAGGTTCAACTGCATTATGCACAGTAATAACCTTTTCGGGGTTGATTCCGTATTTTTCTATAATGACATTTCGGGTAAAATTACTTACAGCTATAATTTTATCGGCCATTTCAAGTCCGGTTTTTTCAACTTCATAAACCCCCGGGTTGACATTACCTCCGCTGCGGTCAAATTCGGTGGCATGCACATGCACAATAAGCGGTTTTCCCGATACCATTTTGGCAGCTATACCCGCAGGGAAAGTGAGCCAGTCATGCGCATGAATGATATCAAAATCGTATGAAACCCCCAGGACTGAGGCAATGGCAGCATAATTGGCAATTTCCTGAAAAAGATTGGTACCATAACTGCCTGTGAAGGTCAGTTTACCTGAGAATGTAGTGTTAATAAGATATTTTTTCCCAAATTCGGTGCCTGACATAAGGTTTTCATATTCTTCTGGTGTAGTGTAAGGAACTATGGCAGAACCTACTTCAATAAAGTGCATACGCCTGAAAAAGCCTTTATAGTTAACAATCCTGTTACTTACGACCACTTCGCCGGCATCAATCAGCGATGCTATTTGCTGGTCTTCATCACCATATGCTTTGGGTACTACAAACAATATGTCAACACCGCCTATCTGCTTAAGGCCTTTGGTCAAACCATAACAGGCAGTTCCAAGGCCGCCCGATATATGAGGAGGAAACTCCCATCCAAACATTAAAACACGCATAGCGTAAGAATAAGTTTATTTAGTTAAACATGCAGACTTTCTTTTGATTCGGAAAATTTTTCAAGCTTTTCAATAATTCTTAATAATGCTGCCACACTCCATGCCTGTGAAATCGCACCACGTGGATGATGCGGCGGGTCACCGTCATATATTTCGGCAATGGTGCCAATTCCGTATTCAGTTATAGCATCTTCAAAGCCATCAATTAGTGTCTTTATTTTATAAAGGCCGCTTTCTTTGAAAAGATTGAGGTAACCCTCACAGAAAGGTTCCAGGAGCCAGGGCCAGACCGTACCCTGGTGATATGCTTTGTCACGTTGCTCCTGATTTCCGCAATAGGTGCCCTGATAATTTTCATCTTTGGGTGTAAGCGTACGAAGTCCGCGCGGTGTCAATAAGTCTCTTTCAACAATAGTGAGGATACTTTTTTTCATTTCATTATCAAGCATACTGTATTCCATAGACACGGCTATTATCTGGTTAGGTCTGATTGACCAGTCTTTTTTATCTCCCTCAATCACATCGGCCAGGTAT